>JBAVVF010000838.1:0-1941 GCA_049697155.1 Anaerolineales bacterium | reverse complement strand
CGTCAGTATCATGCCCATGCGCGTTCTTCCGACGCCACAGCTGGACGTCTATGCTTTCGAACTAAAGGCCGAGCCCGCCGCCGACCTAACATCCGTTCATCAGGCCTTGGCGCAAACGCGCATGACTCATTTCGGCTATCTCGTCTGGCATCTGCCCGAAGGCTCGTCCCATGAGACGCGGGTCGGCGCCATCACAGAGCAATGCCGATTGCACAGCATCGGATTGATCTTGATCCGGGACCCCGACGTGCTGGAATCATGGTCCATCGAGGTAGAGGCCGCGCGCCAGGCCACAGCACCGGCCGACATCGACAGTTTCCTCGCAGCACGACTGACCGAGGCGGATTGCACCGAGATCAAGCACGCGCTCGCGGGGGGCTGAGGAATGGTCACGCACGTCTTGGCCGTCGTGAATATGAAGGGCGGCGTCGGCAAGACTGCGACCGTCGTGACGTTGGCGGAAACACTTGCTGCCCGCGGCCTCGGCCCCGTCCTCGTCATCGATGTCGATACTCAAGCGTCCGCCTCCTACTGCCTTGCCGGTGATCAACAGCTGAAAGAATTGATTACGAGCGGTATGACTATCGACCAGTTCCTGGAGCGCCGGCTCTTGAAGCAGGATGCTGTGCCGTTCGAGCACTTCGTACGGCGGCAGGTGAGCAATACGACTGCGACCGGCCGTGGCCAGCTCGATATCGCCCTGGTCGCCTCGTCGACAAACCTGCGCATCTCTGAGCGCGACATCCTGCATCGCCTGACCCAGCACGGGACGAGCCTGACCGGGATCGAGGAGAAGCTGAGCAATCTGCTGGCCGGGGAGCTGCTGCGGCTCGGCCAGGAGTTCAAGTACATTATCTTCGACTGTGCCCCCGGGATCTCACCCTTCACGACCGCCGCTGTCAGCCTCGCGAACTTAGTGATCGTGCCGACTATCCCCGACTTCCTGTCTTGCTTGGGCCTCGATGCCTTCTTACATACCGTCATCCGTGATATGACTCACCTCGCTGGGAGGCGGCCGCCGCATGTGCTGATCACCAGGTCGATGGCCCGGTCGAAGCAGGGTGTCATGAGCTTGTGGAATCCGGTGCGGGGACGCAGCCTCAGAACGAATCATCACGCCGACTCGGAGGACATGGTCCAGCAGCTCGCCAGGGACGGACCAACAAAGTTCAAGGTGTTCAAGACAACGCTCGACGAGACACCAGCCATGCCGGTGGCACTGAGCCTGGGCATGAAGCACCAAGTGATCAAGAACGGCAAGCAGATGCTCGTCGCGCCGACGTACGATCAGAAGTATCCGCGTGCGCTGTTCGACAAGCTCGAGCAGCTTACCAAGGAAATCCAGGAGGCTCTTCGATGATGACCCGAACCGCGTTCGCCCTTCTGAAAAGCATCGGCGCGTCGGAAACGGCGTTTCTAGTCGTCGGGGCCGAGGTCGAGAAGGCCGCTCTTGCCATCATGCAGAAACGGCTGAAGGCCAAGGACCTGACCGTCGACGGGTTGCGGGATGTATGCAGGGCTATCGGCGCCGACACGTTTGCCGCCGTGATCGACAATCTCGCAGACAAGGACGTTTCGTCGCTGATCAAGAAGCTCGACAAGCTCTGGCCCGAACTGAAGTCCGCGTCCCTGCCGGCTCAGCGCGAGCATGTTTTGGCTCTGGCCGCCGGTCGAGTCGAACCGGTGATCAAGCTAGCGCCGGTGCCGAAGGCTGGAAAGGCGTCTGGTAGCAAGTCCAAAAAGACCGAGCCGGTGGCTTCTTGGTCGGAATCCATGCGCGCCCGCCCGCCGCGCGGCTGATCCAGTCCGACCGGATACTGAAATGGGCAGTGGTCGCCTCAATTGAGAGGCTGAAAATGGTAGACAGAACGTTGAGGCTCTGCTCCTACACCGTTCACGGAACGTTACAGTAAATCCACGCCTGCTTTCGAAGAGCTGTAC
>JBAVVF010000837.1:0-2109 GCA_049697155.1 Anaerolineales bacterium | reverse complement strand
CTTAGAGAGTGTTTCTTAAGTCGAAAGTCGCCGCAGATAAACACGGATGAACACTGTTTTTTGATGAAATGCCTGCTCGTAATGTGGAAAATCCCTTTTATCCGCGTTCATCTGTGGTTGAAAAATGAATTTCAAAACACTCTCTGAAGGGAACAGCATATTGAAAAATAAGACTCAAATCAAATTTCTGTGGATCGTCCTGCTTTTCACGACCCTGGCCTGCCGCACCGCCACCCGCCTGGTCATCCCCGATACTCCGACACCCTTCCCCACTGCCACGTCGACGCCAACCCTCACCCCGACCCTGCCGCCCACTCTGACGGCCACTCCGGTCTTCGAAGCGGCCTGTCCCGACCTGGTGGCGAAAATACTTGATACGGGCGCAGACGAGATCATATTATCGATGGAGAAATCGGACGAAAGCTTCGAAGAGGACGAGATCATCATCCTGATCAGCTACGAGGTTTCCGGGGATAAGATCAGCGGTCCGCGGAACTGGCCGGTTCTGAAGGAGCTGGAGGATGAGCGCAGTGACCGGGCCAGGCACGAAGCCATCTGGAATTACTTCACCGCCATCATCCCGGCGGACGAACGGGCGCTGCTCTCCGAGTTTTACATCTTCACCGATGGCCGGGGAGGGCATTTTGCCGCGGTCGGCCCGACATTCAGCGAGCCGGAGGAATGGTCCCTGGACGTGGACATCCTGGATGCGGAGAGTTATTACGATCTAACCTACACTCTGATCCATGAGCACGGTCATTTGCTGACCCTCAATTCCGGGCAGGTGCCGCCGAGCAAAGCCATCTTTAAGTTCCCCGATAACAAGACGGTCAGGGAACAGGAGGTCGCGGCCTGCCCGCAGTACTTCCCCGATGAAGGCTGCAGCGAGCCGGATTCCTATATCAATCGATTCTTTGAGCGGTTTTGGGCAGAGCTTTATCCCGAATGGGAACAAATCGACCTGGTGGAGGATGAGGATACGCGCTTTACCCTGCTCGAAGATTTCTACAGGATGTACCGCGATCAGTTTGTGACCGATTACGCAGCCACCAGTCCGGCCGAGGATATTGCCGAATCCTGGACCGCCTTCGTCCTTTCGCCCAGGACGAAGGGCAGTGCCATCGCCGACGAGAAGACTTCGTTCTTTTACGAATATCCCGAGCTGATCGAATTGCGGACGCAGATCCTGAAGCGGGTCTGTACGGAGTTTCCACAGTAACATGACCGAACCTCGACGTCCCATCTCTGAATCCTACTGGGTGGAACCCGGGCGGCTGCTGGCCGGAGAATATCCGGGGGAGTACGATGAGGAGTCCACCCGGAAGCGAATCGATGCGCTGCTCGCAGCGGGCTTCGACACCTTCATTGATTTGACCCAGCCGGGTGAAACGGCATCGTATGTCGGAACTCTACTTGAGGAGGCGGACGTCTACGGCCTCAAGGCCACGCCCCGCTCCTTTCCCATCGGCGATTTTGGCCTGCCGGCGCCCGAATTGATGAACTCGATCCTCGATACCATCGAGCAGAGTCTGCAGGCCGGGCACAAAATCTATCTGCACTGCCTGGGAGGCATCGGCCGGACGGGTACGACGGTGGGCTGTTACCTCGTCAGACAGGGGAAGAGCGGCGCGGATGCGCTGGAACAGCTAGCGGCCTGGTGGAGAAACGTTCCCAAAAGCCGCCATCACCCCCGTTCCCCGGAAACCGGCGCGCAAATGGATTTCATCCGCAGCTGGCACCGGCACGATCGGAAAGGTTGAGTTTCCACAGACCCTGGCACCGCCCGCAAGTGCAGATGTCTGTGGTTACCGACAATGGACCTCCTGCAAAAGTCCAGGCCCTCACCACGGAGACACGGAGTTTTCCCCTTGTTTTTCTCAGTGTCTCCGTGTCTTTATTATCCCCGTCAGGGGACAGTGGTTCTAAGGGTTTGCTCTAAGGTTACCTTATGGCTTATGCAAGAGGTCCAACTTAGTTCTTGGTGCAAAAGGGCTCCCTGCGCCGTCTCGAAGATGCCGCGCAGCGGTACCGGCGCAGGTGTATCCGGTGATCGCCGCCGGGGACCCTTCGACAGGCTCAGGGCAGGCTCGGCGTGAGCGGGTTTTGGTG
>JBAVVF010000836.1:0-2195 GCA_049697155.1 Anaerolineales bacterium | reverse complement strand
GCCGCGGTCCGCGAGATGATCCGCGTCCTGCGGCCCGGCGGCCGGATCGTCATCTTCGTCCCGAACCGCGGCTATCCCTTCGAGACGCATGGGATCTATTGGAAGGGGAAATATCATTTCGGCAATAAACCATTCGTGAACTATCTGCCCCGCGCTTTACGGGACAAACTTGCTCCGCATGTACGCATCTATTCTACAAAAGACCTGGAGAAGTTGTTTGCTGATTTGCCGATTCGCTTTGTTGAACGCACGATCGTCTTCGGCGCGTACGATAACGTCATTGCAAGGTTTGGATCGCTGGGAAAGGTGCTGCGCGGGGTTTTGCAGTTCCTGGAAAGAACGCCCTTGCAGGTGTTGGGTCTGTCCCATTTTTGGGTTGTGGAGAAGACCAACAACTCGTTGTAAGAGTTTTGTTAGAGTTTTCGGAAATCCGACAAAAATGGTATAAAATCGGCGCCAACTAGGGAGTAGCCATGGCGCCACCCGCGTCACCGGCCAGTCGTCATGACGGAGCGAAGGCTCCCGGCTGTCCGTACGTGCAGCAGATGCACTACCGGCGAGACTATCACGAGATGAACCGTGGAGTCTCGCTTTTTGTTTTCCACGGTCAAGACGACAAAAGGAGAAGAGGTAATGTTTGAGGGAACAATCTGGCTGTGGATCGGTTTCAATCTGTTCGTCCTGCTGATGCTCGCCATCGACCTGGGTGTATTTCACCGCCACGCGCATAAGGTCTCGATCAGGGAGGCAACCATCTGGAGCGTCGTCTGGATTTCGCTCGCGATGGTTTTCAACATCGGGTTGTATTTCTTCTGGGATAAGCTCTCCCCCGCCAGCGATTACTCCAACAGAGAAGCTGCCCTGGCTTTTTTCACAGGCTATCTGATCGAAAAGTCGCTCAGCGTTGACAACATATTTGTCTTTGTACTGATCTTCACCTTCTTTGCAGTGCCTGCCATTTACCAGCACCGGGTCCTGTTCTGGGGCATCATTGGCGCCCTGCTGATGCGCGGCACGCTGATCGCGGTCGGGGCCGTGCTCCTGAAGGAATTCCATTGGATTATCTACATCTTCGGAGCGTTTCTGATCTTCACGGGCATCCGGATGGCACTTCACCGCAACGAAGAGATGCACCCGGAGCGAAACCCGGTGGTCAAACTACTGCGCAGGATCATGCCGGTCACCGAGAACTATGAAAACGATCACTTTTTCATTCGGCGGGCCGGAAAACTGATGGCGACACCCCTCTTTCTTGTGTTGCTGATCGTGGAGAGCACGGACCTGATCTTTGCAGTCGATTCCATCCCGGCTATTTTCGCGGTGACGAACGATCCATTCATCGTTTATACATCCAACGTGTTCGCCATCCTGGGTCTGCGCTCGCTCTATTTCCTGCTGGCCGGCGTGGTGGACAAGTTCTACTACCTGAAACTTGGTCTTTCAGCGGTGCTAACCTTCGTCGGCATCAAAATGGTCATGGTGGATTTGTACAAGATCCCCGTGGGGCTGTCGCTGGGCGTGATCGCCGGCATTCTCGCGATATCGGTCGTGGCTTCGCTGGTACGTTCTCAGCGCCTGTTGAAACTGGAAGAAACCACAAACTAAAGCCTGCATATAGCTCGCACTAAAAGACGCTCTCACCAACTTTCGGAGAGAGCGTCTTTGCTTATTTGCTCACTTGCCTTCCAACGGTTCCCGGAAATCATAGATCCCGTCTTTTACTGCCCATTTGCTGCCACATCCCGGACAGGCAAGGAATTCTATCTGCTCCACCAGCGGCGAATGGCTGCAATCCGGGCATTGAAAGAACTCTACAGGGTTCACGGGGATGTCCCCAACTCCCGATTCCCGATTTCCAAGCTTTGCCTTCACAAACACACTCGGGGTAAGCTGCCACCAGGCACCGGTCCATTGGAACAATGCATCGAGAAACACAAGGATGCCGGTGGGTACAAGCCTCTTGAGCAGTCCCACGCGGAAGTGTGAAAGCGTCAGCGTTTTTTCAATCGCAAAGCCCAGATCCTTCAGCCAGTTGCGGACAGCCTGCGGATGGAAATCGAAGTTCAACTTCACAAACTCGACCGATTCCAGCGTGAAGGGGCTCCACTTTTGCCGGCCAAGCAAATAGCGCAGAATCGCCTTGAGGTTCAGCTTGTTCGCAAACTCAAGGATGAATACCCCGCCCGGACCCAGAA
>JBAVVF010000835.1:0-4308 GCA_049697155.1 Anaerolineales bacterium | reverse complement strand
ATTAAAAATGTAGGGGCGAAGCGGGGATCAATATTTCCGGTTTCCGAACGACTCGTTCAGGTTGGTATGCAGCGTCTCGGCTTCGTAGGCCCGGTCCGTGACGGGGCTCAGGCGTTTGGCCATGCTCCTGGTGAGGAGCCGGATCGGCTTCCGCCCGTAGAAATGTTTGTGATAGAGAATGTTCGCCCCGGCTTCGTCCCAGGCCCAGTTGAGGCGGGTGTAGCGCGAGGCGTCGATGGGGCGCGTGTAGCCGGTGAGAACCTTTTGCTGGCGAATACTGACGTAATGTTCGAAATACGTCATCACCAGCTCGCGCAGGTTTTTGTAGACCGGTTCGCGAAAACCAAGGTTGATGTAATTTGTCTTGGCGATTGCGCCCCAGCGCCCTTCGATTTGATACAGTGCCAGCACGTGATCGTCATCGACGCCGGGATCGGGCACGATGTCGATGACGAGGGGCTTGAAGCCGATCTGCCACAGGGCCAGGGCACCCAGGAAGCCGCCGTCGAGGCAGTGAGACTGTCCATCCAGCATCACGTTGAGCGGGGAGCGGTCGCGCTCCTCGCCGATGTAGGTCAGGCTGTCGAGATATCCCTGGATGGCAAAAGGCGTATCCAGGCTAAGGAATTTTGCACGCAAGTGCGAGGGCAGGTGGGATTGGAATTCGGTTAGGAAAGACATGGCTCACTGATTTTGAAATGCCCCGTGTATGGTTGGGAATAGGGGAAGACTTCTCGCCACAGAGAACACGGAGATGGTAAAGAAAGGAAAACTCTGCGGTGAAGTTGTCTGGCTCTTGTGAGGGCGAATTATAAAGGTAAAATTCTCTTTATGTCCAAACCCTACTCCATCCCTCTCGATGAAATCCGCCGGGAGCATGTCGTTGTCAATTCGCAGTTCATCGCCACACTCGCGCCGGTATTCAGCAGCGACGAGGCGCGGGCGTTCATGGCCCGGATCAGGAAAGAGTTTGCGGACGCGAGTCACAATGTCCCGGCATATATTATCGGGGGAGGCAATACGGTCACCGAATACTTTTCCGACGATGGAGAGCCCTCCGGGACGGCCGGCCGACCTGCCCTGGCAGTCCTGCGCGGCAGTGGGCTGGGAGATGTGGCAATCGTGGTGACCCGCTACTTTGGCGGGACCCTGCTCGGCACCGGCGGACTGGTCAGGGCCTACACCGAGTCGACGCAGATGGTCGTCAATGCGGCGGGGCGCGGACGGAGAGTCCCTGTGCATGTGGCCATGGCGGCCATTCCTTACAATCTGCTGGAGCGTGTCCGGTTGATCGTGACCCGTCTGGGCGGGAAGGTCCTCGACGAGGAGTTTGCTGCGGATATTACGATGACGCTGCAGTTCCCGGTCGAGTCCTTTGCGACGTTCCAGAACGAGCTGCGCGAGCTGTCGGCGGGGAAGCTGAACGCGGAAGTAATCGAGTCGAAGGAAACAGTGGTGGCGACTTCGAATTAACAGGCGAAAAGATCCACCGCGCAGGGCGCGAAGCCCTCGAAGATTCTTTAAGTTCTTCTTCGCGATCTTCGCGGTCAAAGGGCATTCGGGGAGAAAAAGTTTGAAAACGGAATCGATTTCCGGCTGCGCGTTGCGTCCGATCCTATTGCATCGAACTGATCCGCAGGGCCAGTTCCCGCAGCTGCAAAGGGCTGATGGGTTTCAGCAGCACGATATCGGCGTCATTGTCCAGGGTGTCGGCCTTGCGGTCGTCGGCTGTGGTCAGGATCACGCGCGTCTGCGCGAATCGCTGACACGAGCGGATGTGTTTCAGAATCTCCCGGCCGGATAGCCCCGGAAGGTTCAAATCCAGTATGACCACCTTTGGAACGATAGTCTCCAGGCGTTGCATGGCCGTATTTCCATCCGCGCAGGTTTCGAGCTCGAAGTCATCATCCAGTGTGATGGAAATGATCGCGCTGAGTTTGGGGTCATCTTCGATAATGAAGGCGAGAGGCTTGGGCATATTGGCAGCCTGCTCACTTGATCGGGAGGAGGACGGTGAAGGTGGAGCCCTTGCCCGGCTCACTTTCGAGCACGATCCTCCCATCCATCAGATCGACCAGTTGTTTTGTGATGGAGAGTCCCAGCCCGACGCCGCTGTTCTCGTGCGTGATGGCCGGATCCAGCTGGCGGAAGGGTTCGAAGATGCGGGCCTGCGATTCCTTTGCAATGCCCATGCCTGTATCCGTCACCTGGATCTCCCAGTAATCCTCGTCCGGGCGCGTGACTTTGACGTGCACACTCCCTTCCTTTGTGAACTTGATCGCGTTGCCGACCAGGTTGATGACGATCTGGCGGATGCGGTGGTCGTCACCGCAGATCTGCTGCGGCACGGCCGGGTCAACGTAGGTGCTGAATTCCAGTCCCTTTTTCTTCGCCAGGATGTCCATCCCGGAAGTGGACTGCTGGATGAGGGTAATAGGGGAGAACGTCTTCTTCTGGAGCGTGGCAGTGTTCGAAGTCAATTGCGCTTCATCGAGAAGCTCGTTGACCATATTCGATAAATATCCAACACTTTCCATGATCTCGGATACGGCCTTCTGCTGCTTCTCGCTCAGCTGCCCGAAGGCATTCTGATGCAGAAGTTCGGCATACCCCAGGATCCCGCCCAGCGGCGTGCGCAGCTCATGACTGACTTTGGAGAGCAGGCGGGTCTTGGCGAGATTGGCTTCCAGGGCCTGATCGCGTGCCAGGCGCAGGGCATCCAGGGCCCGCTTGATGGCGGTGATTTCGCGGGCGAGGGCCTGAAAGCCGATGACCTGCTCGCCCTCATAAATGAGCTGTACATTCTGTCCCAGCCAAATCTCATAGCCGCCCGTTGCGACGACCGGGAACTCGTTATAGGTCGTGGGCGTTTTGCTGAGGAATTGATGCCGATAGGTCTGCTGTACCTGGTGGCGTATTTCAGGCATTACAAAGTCAAGGTAGTGTTGACCCAGCAGTTCCCCTTCGTGGACATATCCGAGGAGACGTACAACCGACGGGTTGGCATAGGTGATGTGTCCGTGGCTGTCCACCCGGTAGATCAGGTCGCTGGCGTTTTCCACGATCTGGCGGAAGCGGGCCTCACTTTCCTGAACCTTGTTTTCGGCGAATTTGCGGTCGGTGATGTCGCGGGCGGTGATCACGCGACCGATCATGGCATGATTCTCATCAAACAGGGATGACAGACTTAACTGGAACCAGCGTTGTGCCTGGCCTTCGCCCACGCGGACCTCGTCCTCCGTCTCCAGAACGTCGCGATAGCGCGCGACCAGCTCGGGCCATTTTGAAAGGATCTCGGCCACCGGCTTGCCAATATACTTCTGCTCGCCGGACAGGCCGATCATCTGCAGCGCGGCGTGGTTGATGTCAACGATCCTGCGGTTGCCATCCAGGATGATCATGCCGTCCTTCATCCCATCCACCACGATGTCACGTGCGATCGGGGCGATATCCAGCAGACGGTGATGGAAGAGCGCGAATGCCAGTCCAATGGCTGTGACGGTGAAGCCAAAGGCCGTCAGGTCGATAAGTATGGGAACGATCTTGAAAACAAAGATAATATTGGCGACAAATGGCGTGATCGTGGCGAACAGGATCCAGCTCATTTGGCCGCGGTACTGTTTTGGCCAGCGCAGCAATGCCCGCACGATCACGACCAGCCCGATTGTGATCAGCGTATACGAATAAAGAGCGTGTACCCAGAACCAGGGACCGTTGATGTTATCCAGGAGAAAAAATCCTCCCTGGGTCGTAAGCGATACCCGGGTCCAGAACAGTCCATGTAATTCATTTGTCAGGATAAAAAGGATGGTCAAGACCGGGCAGATCAAGAGTGCGGCCAAACGGCCTGCATTGACCCAGGCCCTGCGTTGAGTGTATTCGAGCGCGAAGGCCAGCCAGGCCACCGGGGTGGCGACCACTCCCACGAACATTAATTTGTCCCAAAAGAGCTTGGTGGGCAGGTCCGTTCCCGCCAGTTGGAAGATGTAGCAGATTTCCCACTCATACACCAGCAACATCATAATGGCGAACGGAGTTGCGCCGATTGACTGTCGATTTTGCCATGTATATATGGCAAGCGCGCCTGAGAGTAGGGCGGCCAGCGCGAGCGGCAGCATGCTTACTGTGAACTGATATGACATTGATGATGCCTCGTTCTGCCTGATGGTTTGTCGGGTCGATTATATCCTACAGTGATTTGGGAAATAGATGAATCTTCGATTACAAACATGATAATCGCCCATTGCCGGGGCTGACTGAGACAATAAACGCGGCTTTAATTTGGATAATCTTGGGGGGAATAAGTAC
>JBAVVF010000834.1:0-3482 GCA_049697155.1 Anaerolineales bacterium | reverse complement strand
CAAGCTGACGAGGATCCCCGCGCCGAAGAGCAGCAGCCCGCTCCCGGTGAGGGTCATGACGAGGTTGAATGCATCTGCATAGTTGACGCTGTTCCAGGTATGCGTGGAGCCCATCGTGTATTGGATCGTGAGCGTCATGAGCCCCAGCAGGATCGCCGCCGCGCCGCCCGCCATCCGGTTGCTTTGGCTGTCTCCCTTTTCGAAGTTGGCCCCTTGCCAGATGAACGGAATGCGGAGGAGCAGAAAGACGACCAGCGTCAGGACGGTCATGTACACGACCGCATCCACGGGCATGGATTTGCCGCGCAGCAGCCGCGACATGTAGATGTGGAGCCCGCCCACGACCGCGCCCGCCGCCAATACCTTGAGACTCGTCAGGTACGAGTCAGGTGTTCCGCGCACGAGCCTGACCGTCGCCTGGATGCCCCAGACGCCCAGGGCGATCCCTGCCAGCACGAACAGGATGTACAGCCACTGGAACGGTGCCAGCGGAGCCATGCTTTCCCAGCGGCTCGGGAACAGTGCCGCGCAGGATGTCCCGATCCCGCCGAGGAGAGTGAAGCCGGCCGTCAGAGCTATCAGCACGATGCCGATGAACCGCAAAGTCTTTCCCCACCACGTGTTTCTGGACATAGTGAACTCCTTTTAAGTATATAAACCTCACAGGTCTTTAAGACCTGTGAGGTCTGATGTGTCATCCATACTTGAACCCTGCCACGAAACAGATCGTCATCAGCAAAAGCAATCCCGGCATCACCTTCAGGGTCGCCGCCCGGGATAAAATCGGTCTGCCCGTCCGCAGGAACGAGAGCAGCAGCCCGCCCATCCCGATCAGCGCGCCGCCAACGCCGACCAGCGAGAAGGCCGGCCGGACCTCATTCTGCAGGGCGATGACAATGGGCAGGAGAAAAATGGTGATCCCGGAGATGCCGTGCACGATGGCAATGACGATGGTCGGCAGGCGGTTTTCCGCAGGGATGGGCGCGGAGCGGGTCAAGACCACCGCCACGAACCCCAGAATGGCGAAGACCAGGTAGGGGATCCGCAGCGAAGCCAGATGTTCCCAGACGAGCCCCAGCGAGAGGCTGAGGGGAATGATCGTCGAGACGACGACCACCACCGGCGACTCGAGGGCGTCGAAGCCCAGGATGATGAGCAGCAGCAGTGCCACCAGCAGGACGCCGAAGGCAATCGTGTAGGCGATGATGGGGCCGGTGGAAAGGTCGTCGATCCCCACGACGATCTGGTAGGCGGCCAGCAGCCCCGTGGCCAGGATCAGGATGCGGTCGAGGGAGGACATTTTCATAAAAAATCTCGTCGGGGCGACCCATCTGGCAGGATCTTACACGGTCCCATTTAAACAATGGCGGGTCGCCCGTACGATATCAGAACGCCTGTAACGCCAGGATGATCATCGAGCTCAGCATATACACCGACGCGTAGCGGAACAGGCTGAAGTTGACCCGCTCGGATTGGACGCGGAAGGTCGCGAAGGCCAGGAGCAGCAATCCCGCCGTCAGCACCGCGATCAGGCGCAGGTAACCCGCGCTCAGACCGATCAGAACACTTGCCCAGCCGATGGCCAGCGCGGCCAGGATGGAGGAAACGGCAATCGTGGCGCGCGTGAACGAGTCGCCGTAGGTGGAGGGAAAGGTCGGCACGCCGGCGTTGGTGTAATCCTCACGGAATTTGAGCGAGAAGGTCAGCGTGTGGGTGGGAATCCAGAAGAGGATCGAGAGGGCCAGCAGCACGCCGACCAGATCGATCTGATTGATGGCGAGCACCCGCCCTGCCAGGATGGGCATTGCCCCCGAAATCCCGCCCCAGACGATGGACCAGCAGGTGATCCGTTTGAGCCAGAGGGTATAAACCACAACGTCGAAGAACCAGCCGGCGAACACGACGATCCCGTACAGCGGGGCCATTGCGACAGCCCAGCCTACGCCAAGGATCGAAATGACCATTCCCATCCAAAACACTTCCCTGCGGCTCAACGTGCCCGAGGCGGCCGGTCGCTTGTGCGTGCGCTTCATCCTGGCGTCGATGTCGTGGTCGTACCACATGTTCATGATGGTCGAGCCGCTGATGGCCAGGAAGAGACTGATGGACATGCCGATCAGGATGGGGATGTGCACCTCGGCATGCGCGCTCAGATAGCCGGCGATACCCGTCGCAAGCAGCAAACCAGTCTGGAGAGATTTGATCAGGGGAATGTAGAGCTTGATTTTGTGGAAGAGGCGGGACACGATGAACTCCTGGAAAGGTATACAAGTAAACATGAAAACAGGTAAACAAATCATTCGGCGACTAGTATACCTGCCTACTTGTGTACGTGTCTACTTGTTTACTACCTCGCGCACCTGAATCCCACGCCCGGGCTGAAATACGTCGGCGTGGCGTTGTTGCGGACCCAGAGCCGCAGGTCCATGTCGTAGGTGTCCTTCGAGCCGCCGCGCATAAAACGATAGTGCATGCCCTCGTAGACGTCTCCGGTCCATTGCCAGACGTTGCCGGCCATGTCGTACAGTCCGTAGGGAGATGCAGAGTCAAGTGTCTGATAGTTGCCATATTTTTTCCCGTTGTAAAACCCGACCGGGGTCGTGCGCGAGCCGAAGGAGCTCATATCTTCGAAGGGGTCGCGGCTGGCATAGAAGTTGGCATTCTCTCGGAGGATTTCATCACCCCATGGGAAGGGACGCGTGTCCGTGCCGCGGGCCGCTTTTTCCCATTCCATTTCGGTCGGCAGACGCCAGCCGTAATGTTTGCAATAAGCCCAAGCGCCGAACCAGGTGACCATCGTCATGGGGTGATTTTCATAATCCGATTGGGCAACGAAGATGTTGCCACTTAAATTAATCCTCTGCGATGGGTCTCCCAGCGGGATGAAAACATGTTCGCCTGGCTCAATCTTTTCCTCATGCTTGACTCCGCGAAACGTATCCCCCGGATAATAGCCAACAACTTGCTCATTTACTCCGACAATATTCTCAAAACGAATCAGGATAGACTTATCATCAGATGCCATATTTAGGAAGTCGGCGTACTGGCTGACGGTCACATCCGTGACCATGATCTCGTAGGCGCCGGTCGTTTCGACCTGCTCGTGCTGGCCGAAGTAGAACTCGCCGGGAGGGATTTGCGCCCAGGCATTCGGGTCCACGCCCGTGTCGAAGGTTGGCATCGGAGCGTTCAAGTCTACCGGGGCGCAGGAGGTTAATAAAATCACCGTCATTGCGAGGAGGGCGCCAACCCGACGAAGCAATCTCATGTTCGGTCGGGTGAGATTGCTTCGCCGCTTCGCGGCTCGCAACACTTGCACCTGGCGCAAGTGCAGGTGTGACGGGAAAGTCATACCTTTCATTTCATCACCTCCTGGGCGAGGTCGTGAGACTGTTCCTCCGTCCAGCGTCCCTTTGCCTTGAACAGGTCTATCAATCTCCAGACCATCACAGCCGCCAGCAGGACCAGCAGCAGGCCGAGGC
>JBAVVF010000833.1:0-3654 GCA_049697155.1 Anaerolineales bacterium | reverse complement strand
CCAAACAGCAGGGGAAGGATCTTCTGATCTTCCCCGATACGCTCGTGGGCACCGACTCGCACACGACCATGATCAACGGTCTGGGTGTGGTGGGCTGGGGCGTGGGCGGCATCGAAGCCGAAGCTGTGATGCTCGGTCAGCCCATGGATATGCTCCTGCCGGACGTCATCGGTTTCAAGCTGTACGGCAAGCTGCGCGACGGCGTCACTGCGACAGACCTCGTCCTGACCGTCACCCAGATGCTTCGCCAGAAGGGTGTGGTGGATAAGTTCGTCGAGTTCTTCGGCGAGGGTCTCAACAGTATGTCGCTGACCGACCGGGCCACGATCGCCAACATGGCCCCGGAATACGGCGCGACCATCGGCTATTTCCCGGTCGATGAGGAGACGCTGCGCTACATGCGCCTGACCGGCCGTCCGGAGGAAGTGATCGAACGGACTGAAGCCTACATGCGGGCCCAGGGACTCTTCCGCGAGGCTTCGACGCCCGATCCCGAATTCACCGACACGCTCGAGCTGGACCTCGGGTCGGTTGTGCCGTCCCTGGCCGGGCCCAAACGCCCGCAGGATCGCGTGGCGCTCTCCGACATGAAATCCACTTTCGAAAGCGCGCTGACCGCGCCGGTCAAGGAGCGCGGCTATGCCCTCACACCCGAGGCGTTGGCCCGTGAAGCAGTCTTCGGCACGAACGGCGGCACGCAAAAGATGAAACATGGCGCGGTGGTGATCGCCGCGATCACCTCCTGTACGAATACGTCCAATCCTTCCGTCCTGGTGGCGGCGGGACTGGTCGCCAGGAAAGCCGTCGAAAAGGGACTCAGCGTTAAGCCGTATGTCAAGACCTCGCTGGCGCCCGGTTCGCGCGTGGTGACGGAATACCTTAAGAAGGCAGGGTTGATCGACCCGCTTTCCCAGTTGGGCTTCAACGTGATTGCCTATGGCTGTACCACGTGTATCGGGAACTCCGGCCCACTACCGGGTGAAGTCGCCAAGGCCGTGACAGGCTCGGATATTGTCGCCGCGGCCGTCATCTCCGGCAACCGCAATTTCGAAGGGCGCGTCCATCCGCTGGTGAAGGCGAACTATCTTGCTTCGCCTCCATTGGTGGTCGCGTATGCCCTGGCCGGCACGGTTGACATCGACCTCAACAACGAACCACTCGGCATCGGCGCCGACGGTCAGCCGGTCTATCTGAAGGATTTGTGGCCCACGCAGCAGGAGATCAACGAGTCCGTTGCCGCGAGTGTCAAAGCCGAGATGTTCAAGGAAAAATACGCCGACGTCTTCAGCGGCTCCGACATGTGGCAGGAGATCAACGTCAGGGAGGGCGACCTCTTCGAGTGGCGCGAGGACTCGACCTACATCCATCATCCGCCGTACTTCCAGACCCTGACATTGGATGTCCCTGCGTCCAGGGAGATCACGGGCGCGCGTGTTTTGGGTGTCTTTGGCGACTCGATCACAACCGATCACATTTCCCCGGCCGGCAACATCGCCGCCGACTCTCCCGCTGGAAAGTTCCTGCAGGAGCGCGGCGTCCAGCCCAAAGACTTCAACCAGTACGGGACGCGGCGCGGCAATGACCTGGTCATGGCGCGCGGCACATTCGCAAACATCCGTTTGAAGAATCTGATGGTCACGCCGAAGGAAGGCAACTGGACGAAACACCAGCCCTCCGGCGTGGAAATGCCGATCTTCGACGCGGCAGTCAAGTATCAGACCGATGGTGTGCCGACGATCGTCCTGGCGGGCAAGGAATATGGGACAGGCTCCAGCCGCGACTGGGCGGCGAAGGGTCCGATGCTGCAGGGCGTGAAGGCCGTCATCGCCGAATCGTTCGAGCGCATCCACCGCTCCAACCTGGTGGGAATGGGCATTCTGCCCCTGAAGTTCATCGAAGGCCAGAATGTCGAATCGCTGGGACTGACCGGCGAAGAAGTCTATGACATCGAGGGCCTGAGCGATACGATGATGCCGAAAGCGGTCGTGACCGTCAGAGCCACCAGGCCGGATGGTTCCGTCACCGAATTTACTGCGACTGCCCTGTTGAATACCACCGTGGAAGTGAATTACTACCGCAATGGAGGCATTCTCCATACGGTGCTGAGGAATTTGGTGAAGTAAATCTTGAGATGATCAAAAAGAGACTTGCTTCATATGAAACAAGTCTCTTTTTATTTCAGTTCAGCATCTCAAGCAAGCCAGTGGGATACAGGATACACTTTCCTTCACCAAACGCATGCAGATCTTTCCACATCGCCCGGATATTCTCCCCGCTCGCCTCTTTGCCCGAAAGCACGGCCTGCTCATATGCACGGGGGTCTTTCAGGGCGCCATCATAGACCAGCACGATCTCATGCCCCGGGACGCCGTTAAACGTAAATATGTTTTCAAGCGCGGCAAGGTATCTCAAGCTGTCTCTGTCAACTTCAAGGTTGAGTTCCTCCATCAACTCCCGGCAGATAGTTTCCCGGCTGCTTTCGCCGAACTCAATCCCGCCGCCCAGCGGGCGATAAAAATGTTCATTCTTCAGGGGATCGTAACATTCCATGACAAGGATGCGGTCGTTGTTGCGAAACAAACAAATCGCGATGGGACGGATTCGATTCATATTCCCTCCAAACGTCGGGGCGACCCATTGGGTCGCCCATTTTACAAGGAAATCAACTCAGACTGCTTTTGCAAACTTGCCTGCATGGACCAAGGTCCGGTCCAGGTGACGGTGACAGGCAGGAGCCTGCCTTTCAAATCCTCTTCGGATTCGACGAAGACCAGCTTGTTGGTGGGCGTGCGTCCTCTCCAGCGGTTCTTTACTTTTTCCTCGAACAATACTTCCACCGTTTGACCAAGATACTTTTTGTTGATTTCGGCCACAATCCCTTCCTGCAGCTCTTCCAGCATGCGGAAGCGGCGCATCTTCTCTGCGTCTGAAATGTTATCGTCCATGCGGCGGGTGGCGACGGTCCCCTCGCGGGAGGAGTAGCGCGCCAGGTGAGCGACGTCCAGCTTGAGGTCGACCAGGACGCGATGGGTTTCCATGAACTGTGCCTCGGTCTCGCCGGGGAAGCCCACGATGATATCCGTTGCGATGGAGGAATCGGGAATGCGCGCCCGGATCTTTTCGACGAGGTCGCGATACTGCTGCTGGGTGTAGCCGCGCTTCATGTTCGCCAGCACCTGGTCATCGCCCGCCTGGATGGGGACTTCGATGTGCGGCATCAACTTGGGAAGCTCGGCGACTGTATCCATCAATTCCTCGCCGAAATAATTCGGATGTGAGGTCAGGAAGCGGATCCGTTCAATGCCCTCCACCTCGTGGACCACGCGCAGAAGACCTGCCAGATTCGGGCCGTCGGGGATATCCTTGCCGTAGCGGTCGACGATCTGGCCGAGCAGGGTCACTTCCCTGACGCCCTGTGCGGCCAGCGAACGGACCTCCGCCACCACGTCGCCGACGGGGCGGCTGCGCTCGACGCCGCGCCGGAACGGAATGATGCAGAAGGTGCAGGCGTGCGAGCAGCCGTACACCACAGGCACGTGCGCACTGACGAGCTGTCCGCGCTCGTGCCCGGGCAGGATCAGATCGCCGTCCATGTAGGCAAAGCGGCGTGCGGTTTCGGTCGATTCTATGGCGCGGATCTCGCCCTGGGTCAGG
>JBAVVF010000832.1:0-6104 GCA_049697155.1 Anaerolineales bacterium | reverse complement strand
CCGGCGTGCTTGTGCTCGTCGTCGTCTCTCCCGCGACCTTGACGCACGCGCTGGATAGCAAAAGGAGGAGGAGAACAAGTGTTATTTTTTTAGTCATATGATTTTCTTACGGGCTGGCGAAATCAACCGTGTAATAGCCTCCGAGGGAGGTGCCTGAAACATAAGCATAGCCCACGCCCATCTCGGTGATGTTTGGGTTCAGGATTTCATCCCGGTGGACCTGGTCGTTCATCCACCAGTCGAACGCGGTCTGAGGATAGCCGCTGCCGTAGATGATCTCCGACGAGCGCGAGGCGCTGTAACCTGCCGCCGCCACCCGCTGATGGACCGATGAACCGTCCGAGCCGCTGTGGCTGATGAGGCCGTGACAGGCCATGTCGATGCTGTGTCCCTGCGCGGCCGCAGTCAGTTGAGCATTGACCGCCAGAGCAGGCAGCCCGTGCTGGGCGCGGGCGCTATTGATCAGGCTGGCGATCTCCGCGGCGTAGGATGAGCTCGTGGAGTAATTGCAGCTCGCGGGCCCGGTCACCTTGACCGTGGGCACTCCGCCGACCGGTGTGACTGCCAGCGTTGGGACCGGAGCAGGAGCTGCCGTCCCGATCAGGATCTTGACCCAGAATGTTTTCTCGATCCCAATGGCAAGCGTCTCGCCGCTGGCGTTCTTCAGCTCATAATAGCCGGTGTAGGAACCGTCGATGGACGGAGCCATCAGCTCGACGGATACATCGACCGTGCCGCCTGCGCTTGTCTCCGGGATCGGCGCCGAGTCGGGCGTTTCCATCCGGTCACCGGCGACGAAGGCGATGGTGTATCCGCTCCAGCTGCATTTGCCGTTGTTCCTGAACCGCCAGGTCTTGGTGAACTTCTGTCCGGGCTGCATCTGGGCATTATCGGGCACAGTCACATCTTCGAGCAGGACGGCGCTGTCTTTGCAGGAGGCTGTAGAAGTCTCAGCAGGAGTGCCAGATGTTTGCGCAGCCATCGTGGGGCCCGGCGTCACAATTGGGGTGTCTGTCAGCAGGGATAACCCTGGCTTTGTCGGCGGCAGGGTCGATGTCACGAAGAGAATATGCGTCGGGGCAGGCGTTGCCTCGGAGACTTTAATGCAGGCGGCAAGACTCAGAGCAACGACGAGGGTTAATGTCCGGATGTTCTTCATATCGAAATTCTACTTTTAACGAATTAGGTAATGTTAAGCCGTCAAAGGTGGGTTGTCATTTTACTTGAAAACAAGATAGCCGGCGCGATTCCCTCGCACCGGCTATCCCGGGAATTTGAGGACTAGCGTTTTGCAAAGACGATCACGTAATACCCGGAACCATTGAAGGAGGAATAGCCTACACCGATCTCAGTAAAGGTTGTGCTCAACAGGTTCCGGTTGTTATTTGCATCGGCCGTATCGGTGATCCAGAAATTGACCACACCCTCCCCCGTGAACGGAGGACTGCTGCTGTAGATATTTTCAGCGACAGACGAGGCGGTATAACCGGCCGCCGCGACGCGTGACTGCGGCGTCGAATCATCGGAGCCGGTATGGTCGGAGAAGCGGCTGCAGGCCATATCGTTGGCATGTTTCTGCGCGGCCTGGGCCAGCTGCGGATTGACCGTGAGGGCGGGCAGTCCCTTCTCCTGACGATAGGCGTTGACCGCGCGGATCACTTCCATGAGTTTCAGCCGGTCGATGGTAAAGAGACAGGAGCTGGTCCCCGCGCCGCTGGCGGTGCTGGCAGGGATTGTACTGACCGCCGTCACGGCACCGGTGGTCGCCGTCGCTGTCGCAGTGGAGGCAGCCGCGCCTCCGGCGGGGACATTGATGACCACCCATAAGCGGGAATCGTCGCCGACCTTGACGATCTGATCTGCGGAATTCTGGATGATAAAGTTGGCCTGATAAGTCCCCGGGGTGGTAGGCGCGGTCAGGTTCACCGAAATGTCGACGGTATAGCCCGGATACGTGATCGACAGCGGCACATCCACGGCACCCATGCGCTCTTCAGAGTAATAGGTCAATACGTACTCGGGGGTCCAGATGCAGCTGCCGGTGTTGCCGATGCGCCAGGTCTTGGTAAAGGTCGTGCCGGCAGTAATATTCGTGTTATCCGGGATGGATACGTCGGCGACGAACGTGGCGCTGTTGATGCAGTTGGGATCATTGGTGGGGTAGACCGCGCCGGCCGTCGGAGAGACATCGGAGGATGTGGCCGCAGTCCCATCCGGGGAGGGGCTGGCCGTCTCGGTCACGGCAGGTGCCTGTGTGGTGGCCGGGATGGCTGTCGGAGCCTGGGTATCGGTTGTGGCAGGTGTTGCAGTCAATTCTGCACTACCCTGCCCATTGCAGGAAGATAAGGCGAGTGTGATGAGTGTGGTGACAATGAAGAGTTTTTTGATCATTTGCAGCCTCCTTTGCAGCCGTCTTGGATGTAAACTATTAATTCATCTGCCGTCGGCCAGTTATCGCTTAGAACATCATCATTTGGGACTTGGATTTTTCGAGCGGATCACCCGCGACCTGCTCCTCGAACGTTTCGCGCGTCAGCACCGGGAGCTCGATCAGGGCGCGCAGCAGGCGATATTTTATAATCTGAACCTTTTTTACGCGTCCCGCCAGTGCGGGGTCGCGCTGGGCCTTGTAAGCGGCCAGTGCGGCCCGTCCGCCGGGGATGACAATGACCGTTTGTTCGGGAGGATAGGGCGTTTCGGCCAGGGCGCGCCCGATCAGGGCGGAAGCCAGGATATAGAAAGTACGCTCGACCCTGCCGTTCTGTTCCCAGAGATAGTTCTTATCCTGCCTGCGTGTAGAGTAGCCCAGCCGCCGGCCGATGGCTTCGATCAGGGCGGTGATATTGTTCAGTTCACTGCGCCGGGCCGCGGCGACATCCTCGGCGCGCAGTTTCCATTCCCCGCCCTCCTTTGTGGCATAGGACGACAATACGGCATAGATGATGGCCTTGGATGGCGTCAGCAGGCCGGGAAAGCGCGGGTAGAGGTCATGTTCGATCTCGAGGTAAATGCTGCGGGGATGCTTTTGCAGGAACGTGACGATGGCAATCTCGACGCGGTCGGACAGTGAATCCCGATGTTCATCCTGGGCCGGGCTGCCGCTGCCGGACGGCAGAACTGCCAGACGCCCGGCCAAACCCCACAAGCCTGTCTCGACACTCTCACCCGTGGAGTAGTGGACGAAGCGCGGGTCACCGCCCAGGGCCGTCTGGATCAACGATTGGGTCGCGCGCAGCGCCTCGTCGAACTCCTGGTTTGGCTGCTTGAGCGCATGGGCCTTCGCCAGGCAGATCAATCCCGCGGCATGCACGTGCAGATAACTGGCAGGTTCGCCGCGTTCCACCAGACGCGTACGGATGCCTTCTCTGACATCCTCGAGATCCGCCTCGCCGGGCTGCCGTTTCAGATGTTCGCCGCATCGCCAGAGAAGCTGAATGGGATCGTGTTCCGTTCGCAGCGCGACTGAGTGCAGATCGAGTCCCGCCGCGCTGGCGGCCGTCAATGCCGAGGTGAGGAAGGAAGGCTCCGGCTCGGACAGCAGCCCGAAGAACGGAGTTCCCAGATGCAAGAGTTCGAACAGGTACGTGAAGGCCGCGTTCAAGGCGGTCGCGTTCCAGGCCCAGTCGTAGCGTCTGCGGCGCAGGGCGGGCTTGTAGGGTTCGACGGCTTCCCGGCCCCACAGCCAGCCTGCCCACAGGGCAGACAATGTCCAAAAGGCCTGATTCGGACGCGGCAGCGAGCCGATCACGGCCTGGATGGGAATTTGCTTTTGCACTTCCTCCGCCAGATCCTTCAGTCGCCCCTCGTAGATGCAGATCCCGCCGCTCTCCGGAAGCTTTTTGGGCCAGGCCTCAAAGACAACATCTGAGCCTGTTTGCGCCCATTGCGCAAGTCCACGTTCGAGCTGAGTCCACAGGTTGTGCTCGCGGAATTGATGCGGGACGTTTAGCTGTTTGGGGCGCGGCCGCTCGGCGGGATGATCCCAGAGCGTGTTGCCGGCATCGCAGGCAATCAGGATCAAGGCGTTCAGGGCCCGGCGGCGCTCGGGGGACAGGTTCAGGCTGTCGAGCCGGTTGATGATCGTGGTCAAAAAATACAGGGGCCGCGGCAGGTAATGTTCGATCGCTTCCTCCGCATAGACGCGGTCGCCGTCCTCCAGGGTCACGACCCTCTCGAAGGCCCGCGAACGGTGCAGTGAATCCGTCCCGGCGATCTTCCTGGCATTCTCCACGTCCCGCTCGGTCACGGCGCGTTCACCTGAGTCTTCGCAGTGCGTGCAGACATAGGAGCGGGCATACGGCGCGTCCTCGCCCTTGCGCCAGAGGAATGAGTCGGCATAAATTTCATTCCCACATTTTTCGCAGGTGGTGAGATAAAGCGATTGCAGATGAGTCCCGAGTCTTTCCTCGCCTTTTTTGGCAGCAGCCAGGTCGGCCAGCGCGGCTTTGAAGTCCGCCTCGGCGGGGGGGCGGGCAGACATTTCCACGAGAAAACGGGTGATGGGATTGTTGACGGTCACGAGCACGCGGTAACCTGCCCGCGCGGCTTCAAGCACAAGGCGGGGAGAGAATCCGAACGGGTCGAGCACCCAGCTGCCGGCCGGCGCGTGAAGCGGCAGCCAGGCGGAGACGACTCCATCCTCCAGTGGCGGCGTAAAGCGCGCCAGCGGACCCGGCTCCGCGGGATTCAGCCCCGGAATGTAGGATTGGGAATCCATAACTTAAGTATACATCCCCCTCGAACTTTGGAGTCCGGCGGCTTGCCGCTGGCAGGAGCACGCCCTTCGGGCAGTCCTGCACTCCATAGGGTTACGGAATCGGCCCCAGCGACGGCGCACACATGATGTCGTAGTATTCGAGCTCGACAGCTTTATTCTGCTCCGCGTAGGCCGCCGCGTCCTTGCCAATGTTGCGGACGCTATCCAGGCTGGATTGGACCTGGTTGGGCCAGTAACGCGGCAGGACCATGCGCGGATCATTGACATAGCCCTCGGGCAGATATACCGGCCGGGCAGGGTCCTGTTGATCGGCAAGCGGGACCCAGTTGTACATCACGGGGCCGCGCGGGTTGATGGTGAAGCCCAGGCGATAGCCATATTGCCGCGCGAACTGGACCGGGCGCGCTCCGAAGCTGCCGCCGGGCCAGATGATGGCAACCGGCGTCTTGTTGAAATACTTTTGCATATTCGTGACGGCGCCCTGCAGCTCCCCGGTCAGAAATTCGTCGGTGGAACCATCGCCCATGTTCTCGTTGTGGATAACGCCGTGAGCCTGGTAATCGACCCAGCCCTCCGCAGCCAGGACTGCATTTTCCGCCCATAGGTCGGCGCGTTCATCCTTGGCAATGTAGGCATTGACCACGGGCCACTGCCATTTCTCCCAGTACGGCCGGAAATGCTCGTTGAAATTCTGGGCAAAGTGCCGGTCATCCACGATCAGGAGGACCGAGCGCGCCGGGATCTTTGCATTGTGATCCATGAAATCCGCCAGTTGCGTGGCCGTGATGGCTTCGAAGCCCTGCTCCTTCAGATCGTTCATCAACTGCTTGAAATCCTGTTTGCTGATGTCGTGGATGCGGGTGGCTTTTTCCTGGGTGATGCCATGGAACATCACGACCATCGCGACCGTGCCTGGCGCGGCATTGGTGGAGGCCCATTTGTCGTGAAGATACTGACAGGTGTCTGCGACATACGTGTGCGGCGTATCCAGCCGGTTGAGCTGGCTGGCCACGAAGGTCGCGGGCAGCGCGGGCGGCGTGCGGGGAACGAACACGGTGGGGCTGGGGGGAGGTGTGGCGGTCGGCGGAGGAGTCGTCGTCGGCTGCATGCCTGCCAGTGCAGTTTCAAAGGCCTGGGTCAGCGCGGCGCTGATATCCTGGGTCGCGGCGGGCGCAGGCTGGCAGGCGCTCAGCAGAAATGCCAGCAGGATGAAAGGAATGAGAAGTGAAAAGGTAAAGGTTGGGGAAGGACGGTTTAAATTTTTCATTGTCGTTTTTAATGATAACAGAAAAGGCGCGCGGAGTGCCAGACAGCCTTCTTACTTTTACTTTTTTTGTTAGCCATAAACCTGGAATCTCCTTCTCTCTGAACGGATAAACTTGATTAC
>JBAVVF010000831.1:0-7953 GCA_049697155.1 Anaerolineales bacterium | reverse complement strand
TGTCCGCTACGGTCGCTGGTTTAATATTGGGTCTACCGTCATGCTTTTTGGGGTTCCGGCTGCACCTTAACGAACCGTGGAAATATAATGCGAATCAAAACTCTATGCCTGTTGATTGTTCTGATTTTGACCGCCTGCACACCTGCGGCAGTCTCTATCTCTACAGCATCTCCTGTCCCAACCCGGACAGCGCTGCCTGCAACGCTCACTCCCACCCCCGCACCAACCTTAACTCCGACAGCGACGCTCCCTCCCATGACCGATTTCATGAAAGGTCTGGTCTACTACCCGGCCGGCTGGGGAGGCGATAATCGTCCGGAAACCCGCTGGATATTGGAAAACATCGTCCTGCCTACCGGAGCAAACTGGATTCGCATTCATCTGGCCTGCCTGCAGGATGGCATCCAGAGCACGAAGGTTTACTGCAATCCGCAGACCGAAATGACCGACCGGGCTTATATCCGCCTGGTCGAAACAGCCCACAATCTTGGGTTACGCGTAATGACTGAACATTACATCGATTCAAGCGGATGGGCCGAGCATTGGGCCGGTGAGATCGGCGATGAATATAACGAACAACAATGGGCAGAATGGTTCGCAAGCTACGGCAAAATGATCATGCATTACGCCGAACTGGCAGAAACTGCCGGGACAGATTATCTCGTCATCTCTTCCGAGCTGGACAGCACCACGCAGCGCGAGAAGGAATGGCGGGAACTGATCGCCCGTGTCCGCGAGGTCTATCATGGAAAGATCAGCATGGCCTATAGTGAGGAATATGCGCTGCGGGAAGTTCAGTTCTGGGATGCGCTGGATGCCATCACGATTCATCCCTATTATCTCGACCTGCCCGGTGTCACGGATCCGACCGTCGAGCAGTTGACCCAGGCGTTCATCCCGCATGCCGACCGGTTGGCAGAGCTTTCCGAAAAGTGGGACAGACCCATCCTGATCAGCGAAGTCGGATTCTGGAGTGTGCATACCATCAGCCAGAATTACAACAACCTGGATTCCTCCAATCAAATCGACCTGCAGGAACAGGCAGATCTGTTCCAGGCAGTTTTCAATGCTTTCTATGACAAGGAATGGCTGCAGGGAATTTTCTGGTATGCATTCGAAGGGAGTTCGAACCATGCAGAGCCGTGGAATATTCATAATGATTTTATCGGCAAGCCGGCCGAGGATGTCATCCGTTCCTACTACGGCGCGCCTCCCATGCCAACCCCCACGCCGGTCATGTTTCCCGCCAGCGAGTTGACGACCACCGAAACCATCTATGATGACAAACTGAATCCATACTGGTCCAACTATCCTCCCGAAGGCGATCCGGGCAATATCCGGTTCGACCAATCTGAAATTTCCATGAGCGGCAATGCCATTGAAGTGCAGCTCTTCCATTTCTGGACCCTTGACTTTCGAAACGACAGCGTGGACTGGTCCAGGTACCAATGGCTGGAGTTTGACCTGTATGTCCCGGCGGAAGACCTGCCAAGGGTTTATACAATCGGGGTCACATTACGAAACACATCCTATTTTGCATCACTGTACACAGTGGAGTTGCTCCAGAGTCAGTTCATTGAGGGCGGAGCAATTCAACCGGGTACCTGGCAGCACGTTCGAATTCCCGTGGATGTATTTGGTCCCATGCTCAGCGACTACGGGACGATCAGCATCGATCGGCCGGGCGCCAGCGCTGATAATACGCCGCTCACGATTTACGTCGACAACGTCATCCTGCGCGGAAAATGACAGACGAAACCGCCCGCCGCCAGGGGATTGAATGTTGATATTCCGTGAGGGAATGATATACTGTCCATACAAAATCCCTTACTGCATACATAAAAGCCTATCCGTTCCAAAAGATGCCAGCTGTATCACGAGTTGGCAATCTGTCATATGAGAGGAGAGAGCCATGACACAGCAAGTACGCGCATTTGCACGCGGAGCACTTTGGGTACTGCCTGTCTGGGCAGTCATGCTGTTCCTGGGTACGCTTACACATCAGCCCGATCCCCAGGAGGATTTCACGAGCTTTGCTGCCTACGTGACCACCACAAGTTTCCTGCTGTCGCACTTGATTAACAGCATTGCCGGCGCGGCGGTTGGTTCGATAGGCGCTGTTGGATTGATGTTATATTTGCAGGATTCAAAAGTAGCAGGCAGGGCAATCATCGGAACGATCGCCACAATTGCGGGCAACACTCTCCTCTCATCCATCTTCGGTGTGGCGGCCTTCGCCCAGACTGCCATGGGGCGGATATTTATCGCAGGACAGCAAAACGCGCTCGACTTCTATAATCAGGTCTACACTGGTCCACTCTTTGGCACTGCTCTTCTTTCTCTGCTGCTGTTCATGGCCGGAGGAGTATTCCTGGGGAATGCCATTGCCGCCTGCGGCTTCTTTCCGCGCTGGACAGGCTGGATCTATGCAATCGGTACTGTCGGCTTCGCACTGAGCACTTTTCTTCTGCCGATCGGACAAAGCTTTTCATCCGCTTTACTCTTCGTGGCAACTGTTATGATTGCCTGGAACGCAGGCAGAGAAAATCAAAGGCAAAGTGCCAAAGCCGCAGTTTCCTAGGAAACCCAGTCGGAGAGCCTGACACCTGTTTGCCTGCCGATATCTCGCAGCAATTCGTCGTACCTGGCTAAAGATTTGAAATTGAAGCTACCTTTCGATTGACGCGCAACTATAATAGAACATGGAGGCATACAATGTGGCTTTTCTATCTTCTGCTCGTCATCGTCCTCATTGTGGGGGGAATCTACTTCTGGCGAAACATACGCCCGGCGATCAACACGCGCCGCAACCTGTCTTTGCTGGGAAAGGAAGCGCCGACGCTCACGCAGGACGGCGTCACGTTCCGCGACCTGAACAAGAACGGACGGCTCGATCCGTACGAAGACCCGCGCCGCCCCCTCGAGGAGCGCGTCGAAGACCTGCTCGGGCAGATGACGCTCGAGGAAAAAGCCGGCTTGCTGTTCCAGACCATGCTCAGCATGAATAAGGACGGCACGATCATGGAAAAGACCGGCCTGTGGCCCATGCCGCAGACCTCCGACATGATCGCCCGGCGTCTGATGAACCACTTCAACCTGCTCTTCGGCTCGGACCCGCGTCACATGGCGGAGTGGCACAATACCATCCAGAAGATGGCCGAGCGGACGCGGCTGGGAATCCCCGTCACGCTGTCGACGGACCCGCGCCACTCCTTCTCGCAAAATCCGCTGGCCAGCCTGGGGGGAGGCAGCTTCTCCCAGTTCCCTGAACCGACCGGACTCGCCGCGACGCGCGACCCGGAGCTGGTCCGGGAATTTGGCGACATCGCCCGGCAGGAATATCTCGCCGTGGGACTGCGCCTCGCCCTCCACCCGATGGCGGATCTGGCCACCGAACCGCGCTGGGCGCGCGCCAACGGCACCTTCGGCGAAGACGCCGATCTGTCTGCCGAAATGACCGCTGCCTACATCCGCGGCTTTCAGGGAGAGAAGCTCGGCAGGGAAAGTGTCGCCTGCATGACCAAGCACTTCCCGGGCGGGGGCCCGCAGATGAACGGTGAGGACGCCCACTTCCACTATGGCAGGGAGCAGGTCTATCCCGGAAATAACTTCGACTATCACCTGAAGCCTTTCGAAGCCGCGTTCGAAGCCGGAACGGCTCAAATCATGCCGTACTATGGAATGCCCGTCGGCACACCGCTCGAGGAAGTTGGCTTCGGCTTCAACAGGGATGTCATCACCGGTTTGCTGCGCGGAAAGTATGGCTTCGACGGCGTCGTCTGCACGGATTGGGGACTGCTTACCTCCCTCTGGATCCTCGGACGGGAAGTCTTTCCGGCCCGGGCCTGGGGCGTGGAGAAGCTGTCTCTGGCGGAACGCGCCCAAAAGGTTTTGGAGGCGGGCGCGGACCAGTTCGGAGGCGAGGCCTGTCCCGAAGTGATCGTCCAGCTGGTCCGCGAGGGAAAGGTCAGCGAGGCGCGCATCGACGAGTCGGTGCGGCGGCTCCTGCGCGACAAGTTCCGGCTGGGACTGTTCGACAATCCGTTCGTGGATGTCGACGCGGCAGAGAAGATCATCGGCAAGCCCGAGTTTCGCAAGGTTGCCGATCTGGCCCAGCGTAAGTCCATCGTGCTGTTGAAGAATGAAAAGCAAACCCTGCCGCTCAAAAGCGGACTCAAAATTTACGTCGAGAACATCAAGCCTGAGTCCGTCCGTTCGTATGGACAGATGGTAGAGGATATTGCACAGGCCGACGTTGCCATCCTGCGCCTGAACGCCCCGTACGAGAAGCGCAAAGGACTGGCGGAGGGCTGGTTCCACGCCGGGGAACTGGATTTCAAGGAACCCGAAAAGGGACGCATCCTGGACATTCTGAAGCGCGTCCCTACCGTTGTGGACATCTATCTCGAGCGTCCCGCCGTCATCCCCGAGATCGCGGCGCAGAGCGCGGCCCTGCTCGCGAACTTTGGCGCGAGCGATGAGGCTGTGCTGGATGTTGTTTTTGGAAAGTTCGCCCCGCAGGGAAAACTGCCGTTCGAGCTGCCCTCGTCCATGGAGGCGGTGCGCAGGCAAAAGGAAGACCTGCCCCACGATTCGGAGAGTCCTTTATTCCCATTCGGGCATGGGTTGTATTATTAAAAATGCTGCAAGGCCCTAACCACTGAGTCACAGAGACACAGAGAAGCTTTTTGAACTCCGTGACTCCGTGTCTCAGTGGTTCAAAGAACGAAGAGCCGCTCTCTTTATTTCGCCCTTTTCAACATATACGACGCAATGTTCCCCTTCGTCGGCGGCATTTCGTAGACGAAGATCAACTCGCGGTCATCGAAGCGGCTCGGTTCCCACTCGGGGAAATCGGCCGAGATCGATACCAGCCGGGCGCCTTTCTTCATTTGCCTTTCCAAATGCGGGGCCAGCTTCCCGACTTCGGTGGAAGTGGCATACACAAAGACGACATCTGCATCCTGCAAATCCGCCTTGTAAAAATTTGCGCACCTGACCTGGATCTGATTCCCCAGGCCGGCGGCGCGGGCCCGCAGCCAGATCCACGCGCATTGGACGGGTCCCACCTCGATGCCGATTGCCCGGGCACCAAACTCGCCCGCCGCAATCAGAAGCACGCGTCCGTCACCTGCACCGAGGTCGTACAACACCTCGTTCCGCTGCAGGTTCGCCAGCTGCAGCGCTTTGCGGATGCGCCCGGGCTGTGTCGGGACCGGTGGGAGCCCATACAGCGCCGGTACGAGCATCCAGAGTGCGATCAAAATAAAAAGAAGAATGCTTAATCCATAGACAACCAGGACGATCATGCTTCACTTCCTTTGCACCGCCCCAGCCAGGCCAGGATACGCGGCAGGATGACTATTTTTTGCGTCAACTCACCGAGCGCAAGCAGGGCAAATAGATTGAACATCACCGCAAGCAGTGTGACGGGCAAAAATCCAAATCTTTCATAAACAAACATTGCCAGCAGTGCCCCGATCACACGCCCGACGGAATGGCCGGTCACGTTGAACGATAGAAGGGTGGCCCGCGCGCCCGGCATGACCTCGGTCATCAGGGGGATATGACTGACCAGCACGTATTCGAATGTGATGTAAAACAGGAACAAGCCAACCAGCGCGCCGACTTCCGTGCGGCCGACAACCGGCAGAAGAAGCGAGGCGAGGATGTTCCCGGTCAGACCCAGGGCCAGGGCCCGCGGCTTGCCGAGCCGGTCGGTCGTCAGCGCGACGAGGCCCTCCCCGCCCAGCTCGGAGAATCCGATCACGGCCGAAGCTCCCGCCAGGGCGGCAATCTTCAGCCCGAACGAATCCTCGAGCCAGAGGCCAAAGATCAGGTTGACCAGCTCATTCGCGGCGCTGGCCCATAAAGCGATGGAGATCCCGGCCAGCGCGGGAAGGTTCGTCAGCACGGCGCGGACATTTTTCGCAGAAGCACCTGCCAGCTGGGAAGGCCCGCCGCGCGGGATCATCCACCAGATGACGGCGAACATGCCCAATCCAAGTGCGGCCAAGAGAGGAAACGGTGCACTCCATCCAAAGCGGGCGATCAGATATCCCACCAGCGGGACTCCGGCGATAAAGGACAGCGACCAGGCCGCTTCCGTGACCGCCAGCGCGGTGCCGCGCCTCTCGTAGGGCACGCGGTCGCCAAAATAGGCCTGCATGGATGGATCAAACAGATATTTGCTGAGAATGGCAAGCAGCACGGCGATGCTGAACGTCACGAACGATGGATAAATTGCCACCAGCCCCATCCCCGCGACAAACAGGAAGATCCCCGCGAGCATTCCAAACCTGCGCCCGCGCTGATCGGCGACCGCGCCGAAGACAGGCGCAAACATGCCGAAGAAGGAGCGGGCAGTCACAACCAGCGAGATGGTCGCAACGTCCACGCCCAGACCGCGCGCAAAGACCGCCAGGAAGGGATAGACCATGCGGTGCATCGTATTCAGGATCGTACGAAGCACCATGAAGATCAGGAGTTGGGAGCGAAGGCGCATGGCCCTATTCAGAAGTTTTCAAAAACACACGGGTTAGAAAATAGGACGCGACCAGTGTGAGCAGTGTCAAGACGCTGAAGAAACCGATGATCAGATAGTTGCCCGAATTGAAGATCGGGGACGGAGGCGGGTGCATAACGTTGGCGGCCGTCGAAAAGACGACCCGCAAGACCACAATGAAGATCACGTTCGCCAGGGAGGTGACCCAATCGATGCCCACCAGCCACAAACCGACCTGCAGCAGGACGCCCGTCACGGCAAAGATGGCAGCCAGCCGGAAGCGCGGCTCGGACAGGAATAGCCCATTCCAGTTGGACTGCATGGCCCACAGCGAAAGCGGCAGATACGTCAGCCAGAAGAAGACGCCCGTCCGCCCGAGCGCGGCCGACCAGCGATGGAACAGCGGGCGGCGCGTGAGCAGGGCAGCCAGTCCGGCCAGGCCCGCCGCAAGGAACGCGATTTCGGCCGCCAGTACCCAGGCGCCGTGCAGGTACACGATCCGCACGCTGGCGCCCAGGGATTTCTCCTCGGGCCCAAACAGCGCCAGAAGTGCAATGACGATCAAGGCAGCAACGAACAAAGTGAGGGGTGATTTGAGTCGGGACATGGGACGATTTTACTCTATAGCTCCTGTCCACAATGACGATATACTTGATCGATGCATGAAAAACCTCCCGCCAGCCTTGCCCTGGAAAAACTGAATATTCCCCACAGGGTCTTCCGGCATGAAAGACATCTGGAGACATTCGAGCAGGCGGCTGAAGATCGCAAGCAAAGGCCCGGGCAGATCGTGCGCAGCATTCTTTTCCAGATTCGTCCGGAAGAGTTCGTAATGGTCCTCATGGCAGGCCGTGAACAGGTGGACTGGAAGAAATTGCGCAAGCTGGTCGGGCGGTCGCGCATTCGGATGGCGACGGAAGAGGAAGTGCTGGCGGCCACGGGATTCCGCGTCGGGACGGTGAGTCCGTTTGGGTTGAAGGATCAGATCCGGATCCTGATCGATGCGAGCGTGCTGGCAGAGGAGGAGATCTCGACCGGGTCGGGAGTCCGCAATATGGCGATCATCCTGAAAAGCACCGACCTGCGTCGCGCGCTGGAAAATGCGGAAATTGTCTCATTGACAGAGTAGGTACATTCATCACAGGCCCCAGGGAAACGGATGTTGGTCCACAGGGTTTAGTCATAAAATTTATAGAGCATGTGAGGAAGTATGGTCACTCTGCGAGATTTATTGAGGAGTGCGAGCCGAACGTTTGCAATTGGCATAGAACAGCTGCCGGGCATCCTGTGTGATGCCGCCACAGTTGCCTATCTGCTTTTGCGCGTTTCAGACTACCTGGAAGATAACGAGGATATGAACGCAGAAAGCAAAGTGAGCCTGCTGAACACGTGGGTGGAAATCCTCAACGGGAATGCAGTCCCTGAAGAATTGACCGCTCAAATCCAGG
>JBAVVF010000830.1:0-7567 GCA_049697155.1 Anaerolineales bacterium | reverse complement strand
GCGCCAGGGTCCGGTTCAGGGCCCGGTCAAGATCGAGGCTCGAAGAGACCTCGGTGAGAATGCGCAGGAGCGTCTCGGTGTTCTGCTGTTCACGCTGCAGCTGGGCCGTCCGCTCGATAACACGCATTTCGAATTCGCGCGCCAGCCGCTCGGTTTCATTGAACAGGCGTCCATTTTGAATAGCCACCGCCGCCTGATTGGCAAGCGTGCTGAGGATTTGCAGATCGTCTTCCGTGTAAACGTTGGGCTGGTAACTCTGCGCCGAAAGCATGCCGATGGTCTTGCCGCTCAGAGTCATGGGCACAGCCAGGATGGATTGCGGTGCATCCGGCTTTCCGTACGTCACTCCGCCCGCTTCATTGACCGTCTCGGATCCGTGCAGCAGCAGTGCCTGGCCGGTCGCAATCACCTGACCGCTCAGACCCTGTTCACGCGGGATGCGGGTGATCGGGGCACGAATTTCGTCATCCACCAGATAGACGCCTTCGATCTCGTTCGAGGCTTCATCCAGCAGGCTGATGACAAACGATTCAACCGGCATCAAGCGCTGGGCAGCCTTATGGACCGCGACATAGATCTGTTCAGGATCGAGGTTGCTGCTGACCTGGTAGCTTGCCTGATTCAAAATCGAGAACCGTTCCGCAGTCGAAAGCGTGGATTGATACAGGCGTGCATTTTCGAGCGCAATGGAGGCCTGATTGGTAAGCGTCCGGGCAAGTTCGATCTCTGTCAGGCTGAAGCGGATCGATTCCTTTTGATTGATGAAGATCAGCGCGCGCAGATGCGCGCCACTCACCAGAGGCAGTGCCAGCAAAGACTTCGTTCCGGCTCCCAGGAAACTGCCCAGTAGTGCCAGATCCGGTTCCTCACTGACGGCATCCGTCGTAAACACCCCGAGCGACTCCTGCAGACGCTGGAAGATCGGCGCGTCCGGCAGCTGCCGCGGCAGGCTGGCTTTGGCTTTTGGCAGGGAATACTTCCACAGAGCGCGGCCGCGCTCGAATGTAACCACCGAGGCATTCGGGGCATTCAACGCGTCCATCAATTCCTGGGCAGTCAACTGCAGGATCTTGCCCTCATCGAGCAGACCGCTCAAAGCCGACGAGAAGCGATTGAGCAGGCCGAGGCGCTGTGAGCGCTCGTCCAGTTCCGTGGCGCGGCTGAGGCTGTCTTCGAACAGACGTGCATTTTCCAAAGCAACAGCCGCCTGGCTGGCAAACGTCGTGCCCACCTGCATGTGTTCCCGATGGTAGAAGTGGGCCTGCCATTTTTCGAGAGCCAGCACTCCGATCACTTCATTCTTGGAAATCAGGGGCATGCCCAGCCACGAGAGACGCGGCGCTTCCAGGGATGGTAAGCGCGGGTCCTGTCTCACGTCGCCGACAAGGATGCCCTGGCTGGTGCGGATCATTTCCTTGAACAGCGCACTGTCCTCCACAGCAACGGTCAGGCCGAGCCGGCGCTCGGTATCCGGGAAGCCGCGGGCCGCGGCCACCGTCAGCCGGTCCTTCTCACGCAGCCAGAGTGTTGCCGTGTCGTAACGAATGACGGGTTCAAGCTGATCCAGCAGGCTGGCAATCAGTTCCTCGCTCTCCAGGCTGGCGGTCAGCGTCGTCGAGGCATCCGTGAGCGCTTCCAGCTGCGCGGCGCGCTCCTGGGTCGTCTGAACCAGGCGCACGTTCTGGAGGGAAAGTCCAACCTGCTGTGACAGTGACAGCAGCAGGGTTTCATCCTCCGGCGTAAACGCTCCGGGCGTATTGAAGTTATCCAGCACCAGCACGCCCACACACTGCTCGCCGGACTGGATCGGGATCAGCAAACTGGAGACCGGCAGACGCCCGCCGGTGGCCTGGCGGTACAGCAGCAGCCCTTCGGTGGAAAAGATGTAGTCGCGCGTGAACTGGACTTCATCCACGCGTAACGGTTTCTTCGAGTCGAACACCTGTCCCGGCAGGGATTCGCCGGGCAGATAGCCGATCCGCTGCATGGCTTCGTTATCGGCATAGCCCGAGACGGTTTGCGGCAGTAGCTGGCCCGCATGCTCGTCCCAGATCAGGACCACGCCCGCATGCGCGGAAAACAGGGCCCGTCTTGCACTTTCTAGAAGGGCACCCACGATGCGCTCGGCATCCAGGCCGCGCAGCTGGCGGCTGAAATCGAGCAGCAGGTTCACTTCCTGCAGGCGGCGGCGGGTCTCGTTGAGCAGGGAAATGTTTTGCAGGATAACCGAGGTCTGTCTTGCAATCTGATGGTAGACCTGCAGGTCCTCATCTGTAAAAGCAGGCATCTGCTCCGGGCTGACCGCCAGCATCGCGGCGACCGTCTTTTTGTCGATCTTGATCGGCAGACAGATTAACGATTTGGCGTGCACGGCAGAAAGCAGCGGCGTCTCACGCCATTCCAGATCCTCATCGAGATTGGCGATCAGGATGGCTTCGCCGCTCTGCAGACAAGCCCGCAGCGGGTTGCGCTGACCGAACAGGGCCTCCGGGCTGGTGGCCCGCGGCACATTGCCAAGCACATGCAGGAGGCGCGGACCTTCGTTGGTCATTTCGGCAACCATGGCAATGGACATGCTCAGCTGGGTCAGGGTCTCGCGTCCCAGGGCCTGCAGCGCTGAAGAGGCATCGAGCTGGCGGCTGACCGATTCGGTAATGGCCAGACCCGCCCGCACGCGCTGTCCGCGCTGGTCGAGATTCTGGATTGCAATCGTTTGATCGAGATCCTTACGAAGCAGGATCGGCAGGTCGTTTTGGGTGAGGTTGATCAGGCGCTGCTGTCTCTCCAGACTGGAAGAGAGCGTATCCACCTGGGAGCGCAGTTCGACAAACCGTGAATGATTGGCGATGGCCAGGGAGGCCTCGCTGGCAAAGATCTCGAGCGCTTCGATGGTGGCACGGTCGGGCCGCAAACCATCACGCGGCGCATCGAAACTAATCAAACCCAGAGGCTCGCCCTGCTCATTCTGCAAGGGAATAATGAGCAGATCGTCGGGGTCCCAGGCATTGGCGGGTTTTTGAGCCTTATCTTCCAAATCCAGGGTAACCAGATGGACATCGGCCGGGATGATCGGCGCTTCATCGATCGGAATGAAATAGGAACGGCTGATGCGGAACTGCGGCTTGAGCATCTGCTGAACGCTAGCCAGGGGCTGTTTACGCGACATCAATTCGGCCAGGGTTTCGGTCGGGAAACCCACTCCGGTCACGCGCCGCAATAAACCCGTGTCCTTCTCATAGACGCTGATCAGCACGGCCTGGAAAGGTGTCGCCTCCCGAATGCTGTTGGCAACCGTACGCAGTAGCTGCTCGAGCGGCTGCTCGAAATTGAGGACGTGCCCGAACTCGGTTAGTTTGGTCAGGGTCTCGGCACGCCGGCGCAAAAGCTCGGTACGCTGGCGCTGTTCCTGGTAGCGCTGGACGTTGCCCAGGGCAACCGCCGCCTGCGAGGCCAGAGTCTGTGTGACTTCGAGAGCCGCCTCGTCGAAAAAGCCCGGCCGCCCGGAATGCAGATGAATCAGCCCGGCTGTTTTTCCCTGGCTGACAATCGGGACCACCAGGACCGAGCGCACACCCTCATGAATCGGAGCCTGGCGGTCTTCCGCATAGTTGGCAATGAGCTGGGGTTCACCCGTGTCAATCACTTTTTGATTGAGCGCCGAAACCGATTCGGGGAGCGGACAGCCCAGTGCAAGAGTCACAGTAGGAGGAGTGAGCGAGGCGTCCGTATCAAAGAGCAGAATGGATCCGCATTCGGCCCTCGTCGTCCGCAAACTTTCATCATGTACGACTTCGAGCAGCGTCTTCAGATCGACCATCGAGCTCAGTTCACGACTGACGCGTGCGATGGAAGTTAGCTGCTCGACGCGGCGGCGCAGGCTTTCATCCGTCTGGGTGGAACGGGCGGCATCCTCGATGGCCGAGGCCAGCTGACCGGCCGCGGTCAAAATCACCTGGAGATCATAGTTGTTGAAGAATTCGCCTTTGCGGCTTCCGAGGATCAATTCGCCCAGACTCCGGTCACGCACGACCAGCGGCACGACAATGATCGATTCGACCTGGACGAGATTTCACAAGCCACGGTACACGGACAGGATCTGACGGTCCGAAGTGAGATGCCCGGACAGGTACGGTTTCTGACTGCCGGAAACGGTATGACGATATTGGGGGTCTTCCGTGTGCAGACGTGCCAGCGCCTCCACCGCATCCCCGGAGGCACCGACAACTGATTCGTGATGCAAAGACAGCTCCCCAAGCTGCTCGTCGAAGAGGAATACTACTGCCAGATCGCTTTGGAAGAGGCGGGCCAACTCCTGGACGGAGAAGCGCAGAATCTCCTCCAGGGTCGCCGCCGAGGCAGCCAGACTCGCGATGCGGCGCAATGCATCCGAGCGCAAGGCACGCTGCCGAGTTCTTTCAACTACGAACGAACTCTCGATGATCCCGGCGGCCTGATCGGCAACTGTTTTGATCAGACGCAATTCAGCATCGGAAAATTCAACCGGTGAAGGATGGTGATTCGAAAGCTGCAGATAACCTACAAAGCGTTCCCCTGCGACAAGAGGCGCGAGCACCGATTCACGCAGGCTGGCCGCCTGAGCCAGATTTTGCAGGCCAAGGTCACGCCAGACCTGGTCTTCCGCCGCGCTGCGGGTGATAATTAGTTTTCGTTCGGATAATAACTTTTCAGCCGGGCTTTCAGGGTGAACGGTCGTGCGATAAATCTCCACAATGTGTCCCGGCAGACCCTGGAATGGGATTTGTCTCTCGAGCGTACGCTTGTTTTCATCGTAGAGCAGGAAACCCAGGATTTCAACCGAGAAGAGCGGCGCCAGCGTCTCAACCAGGCGGTTGATGAGATTGGTGTAATCCTGGGATGCACCAAAAACCTGGGAAAGGCTGGCAAGACTGTTTAGTTCCGTCACACGGTCTTTTTCACGGGCGAACAGGATGGCGTTTCGCAGGCCATAGGCCGCCTGTGCTGAGACAAGCTGAACCAGGTCACAATCGTGCTGGCCAAGCGCACCCGGCGCAAGATGGCCGATCTCCAGCGTGCCAACGAATTGCCGGTCGGCGATCAGCGGCACCCCCAGGTAGGACTGCACGGGCGAGCTGCCATTTAACTCGGGCAGCGCACTGTCAGGCGCGCGGGTATCGGGGATCAAAAGCGCGCCCAGCCCGGCGCGGAGTGCTTCCGTCAGTTCACCAAATTGAGAATGCGCAGCGCGTACCGCATGAGAAGAACCCGAAGATTCCAAAGTATACGGAACAAGTGCCTGTCCGCCCTCATCCCAGACCTTCACCTCCAGCATATCGGCAGGAACGAGATGCGATACGTTCAACAGGATGGCATACACCGCATCTTCCAGGTTCAGGCTGGCAGAAACGTTTTTGCCAAATTCCGAAACGGTCCGCAGGACGGACGAATCAGCCCCGGACTGCTCCAGGCTGGTCGCGAGTTCCACGCTGCGCAGGGTGACCAGCATGAGCGGATAGGTTCCCGGAACCTGATAAGAGGTGGCATCGACCAGGCGGCCGCCCACCGACACTCTCTTTTGTCCCTGTTGGGCGCAAAGACTCAAAATGTCTTCCACCGGCCGCGCCCGGCGGACCAGGCGTTCGAGGTCCGCAGGTTCGCCTGGATGCAGGCCAAACCATTCGCGCGCCAGCTCATTCACGTATTCGACGCGCCCACCAGCCTGGACGATCAAGACAGCTTCATTCAGATTTGAAGAATCGGAGGGGAAAGTTGAAGTGATTTCGGGTGCAACCAATGGGTTACGCGGCAGACGACGGAACACAATGACCACCAGCACTGGGATCAGGAACAGTCCCAGTGCGACGATAATCAACCCGAAGCTCACTTCCAGCCCGGCAACCATGCTCTGATCTCACCTTATGCGCCGGGCGCGGCATCCTGACGGCGAGCATCCGCCGCAAGCTCTGTAATCTCGCGAATATCGGCAAAGGATTGGACGCTGGGCGACACGATACCCACCGACAAAGTCATGAAAGGCACTTTAATGGTTGTGCCGTCCGCTGCAGGAGCCTGCACGAATCCCTGCTGGCGATCCATGAAGTTGTAGTGGGTCTGCACCTCATTATCGAATCGTTCCTTGAGGCGGGCCTTGATGGGAGCAGCCTTGTCCTCGGTCGTGATGATAATGAAATTATCTCCTCCGGCATGACCAATGAAGTCGGAGTTGGTCCCCAGCTCATCCACCACTTCGCCGATCAGCATGGAGGTGAATCGCAGCACATCATCGCCGGCCACAAAGCCATATACATCTTTGAAAGGCTCGAAGCTGTTGACGCGCGCATCCAGCAGGGCCCAGCCCTTGGCTCGAATGATCTTGCGCAATTGTTCCTCGATCAGGCGTCCGGCCGGGCGTCCGGAACGGGGATCGGTCAAACTCTCCCGTTCCGCACGGCGGATCGCGCCCTGGACGCGCAGTTTGAGCTCCTCGATATCGAACGGCTTGGTAATATAGTCGTCCGCTCCCTGTTCCAGCCCCTGCAGCTTGTCACTGCGCTCATCCTTCTGTGTCAGGAAAATTACAGGGATGTGGCTGGTCCGGGTATTGGTGCGCAGCGTACGACAGACCTCGAAGCCATCAATATCGGGCAACATGATATCGAGCACGATCAGATGTGGCAGGTTATGTTTTGTTTTTTCCAGCGCATCTGAACCGCGCACGGCGACATCCACATCGAAGTCCATGCCGCTGAAATAGATCTTCAGCATGTTTCCGATGTCGATATCGTCTTCCACGACCAACAGGCGGGCTTTTCCCATAAGCAGCCTCCTAAGAGTACACCATGCGCAGGCTGCGGGCATGCTGCGCGTTGCGGCGTACTATTTCAATATGTTGCGGTGTCACCTCTCGCTCGAACGAACGGAACCCGCTCAAGCGAAACCCGTGTTTTTTTGCCATGGCACCGATCTCATCGACACGTTCTCTCGTAAGATGCTTACCCAATGTGTAATCCTCGAAACGTCCTTCCAAAGCCAGGGCAATCGTTTCAGCCATACAGGCATAGGCCTTTCCCGGCGGAAAACCAAAGTTAAAATGGAAATCAACGGAGCCTGGAACATCGACCATTCCTCCGTCAATTACTAATATATCATCTCTGGCGGCCGCCACCATTGCAGAAACATCACGGGGGCGGGCCACGTCACAAACCACGCTGCCGGGCTGTAAATGCTCCGGGCGGATGACGTCGTGAATTGCACTGGTTACCGTTAAAATCAACTGGGCATGTGCCAGCACATCCATGCTCGTGCTGACGATTAATTCGGCTCGGGCCCGGCCCCTCAGCCGGTCGCGCAGTTCCTCGAGCGCTTCCTGCCTGCGGCCGATCAAATACAGGCGCTCCACGTCCTCCGCCAGAAGTTCCGCACAGACCCGCCCGATCGCGCCAGTCGCCCCGACCACGGCCGCCGTCGCGCCGCCGAGCGGTATCTCCATCACCCGGGACGCCTCCCGGATCGATTCCACCGCCACGGTGACGGTGTACGAATCGCCGGTCGTCACGGGCACCTCGAGGGCATTTGCGATTGTAACACC
>JBAVVF010000829.1:0-2154 GCA_049697155.1 Anaerolineales bacterium | reverse complement strand
GACGCTGAATTCTTCGAAGTAAAGTCCCATAGATAGTCTCCTCGTCTCGTAGTCGCCAGTCTTCTTGTCTTTGACTAGCAGACTAGCCGACCAGAAGACTATGAGACTAAATTATACCCTTTGACCTCTTGACAATCTCACTATACAATACACCTATGCACGATTGGTCACTCGCTCCCGGGGACCCGCTCTACTTAACACTCGCAGCGGATGCACGCCTCTCGATTCCCGATTATCTCAACGATCATATCTGGGAACTCACCCTCGTCGGGGGTGGAGAGCCGCCGGCGCTGTCGCTGCAGACCACGTATGGACTGCGTGCCAAGGCCATGCGGATATTCCTGCGTTTCAGCGAAAACGGTACGTCGGTCAGCGATCCCGCCGTGTTTGCCCTGCCGCCGACCGTTCGCCGCTTCTATCCCAATTTCCTCGTTCTCGACTACTCACCTCTCAGGAATTTAGACGTTTCCGTCGAGTATTGGGTTCCCCAGTCCAATGCCGTGAGCGGGCGTGTCAACATTGCGAATCGGACCAGCGCCCTGCGCAAAATCCGCCTGGAAGTGTGCGCGGTGCTGACGCCGATCGAGGGCCAGAGCATGACCGCCACCCAGATGCAGATGGTCCACGTTCTGGCGGGTCAGACGGGCGGGCTCTTCCCGGTGCTCTTTCTGACCGGCGGCCCCGCGCCCGGGTCCGGCCCGCACCCTTCGCTCTTCCTGGACCTGGAGCTGGGTCCCGGCGCGGCGCGTCAGTTCACCTTTGTCCAGGCCGCGACGGCCGTTCTGCAGACCTCCTTCGACCTGGCCCGGCAGACCTCCGCCCGCCCCTGGGAGGCGGAGCGGGCCCGCCTCGAATTGGTCAATTCCGGCCAGACCGTTGACATTCGCACGGGCGACAAGGATTGGGACGCCGCGTTTGCCCTCAGTCAGGCGGCCGCGTTTGGGTTGTTCTTCCCGCCCAGCACACATTTGCCCTGCCCATCCATCGTCTCTGCACGCGAACCCGATAACGGATATTCACCAAAAGGTGACGGCATGGACTATCCTGCCGCCTGGAATGGACAGACGCCTTTCGATGCCTATTACCTTTCCAGCGTCCTGCCCGTTTCCGGCGCTGCAAAGGATCTGCTCGAGAACTTCCTTGCCGTTCAAAGCGAGGATGGCTCGATCGATGGGAAACCCGGCCTGTCCGGCCAGCGCGGGCGTTATCTCGCTGCCCCGCTCCTGGCCAGCCTGGCCTGGAAGCTTTACCAGACGTCGGAAGATGAGAAGTTTCTCAGTGAAGTCCTGCCGAAATTAAATAAGTTTTTCTGGTCATGGTTCTCGCCCGAATACGATGAGGATCGGGACGGCCTGCCGCAGTGGAAACATATCCTGCAGACGGGTTTCGAGGACAACCCTCTGTTCGATGCCTGGCATGAGTGGTCCCTGGGCGTGGATATTACCCAGGTCCACAGTCCCGCCCTGGAGGCGATGCTCTATCACGAAGCCGCCTGCCTGATCAGGATGGCGGAGCAGCTGGGCCGGCATGACCTGCTGGCCTTGCTTCACGAGCAGGCTGCGAAGCTGCGTCAGTCCATCGAGAGCACATGGCAGGCGCGTACCGGCTTATATCATTATCGCGACCGGGCCACGGGCTTGAGCCTGGCAGGCAAGGTGCTGGTCAAGCAGAAGGGATCGGGCACCGTCTCGCCGAAGCTGAAGTTCGCGCAGCCGATCCGCCTGTTGATCGAGGTGCGGACCAAAAATCCCGCCGCCAAACGGCCGGAGATCCGCATCCACCAGCTGGCCACAAAGCCGCCGGACGAGATCATTTCGAGCGGGAGCTATCAGTGGCGCAACCGCGGCTCGGTGTATACGACCCAGAAGGTCTTCTCGAAGATCGCGAAGGTCTCGGTGCGCGGCCTCAGCGACGAGGATACGGTCGTCATCAGCACGCTGGACTTCACCACCGAAGATCACACGCTCTTCATGCCGCTCTGGGCCGGCATCCCGGATGAGCAGCATGCCCAGACCATGATCGGACGGGCCCTGCTGGATGCCGGACGCTTCCACCGCCCGTTCGGGGTTCCGGCCTGCCCGCCTCTGAACCAGCGCGAAGCGGAATCGATTTCACAGGCGGTGCACCTGCCTTGGAATCTGTTCATCTGTGAGG
>JBAVVF010000828.1:0-2980 GCA_049697155.1 Anaerolineales bacterium | reverse complement strand
CTGCTCAGAAGCATGCTGATGCTGGTGACCAGCCCGGGCGTGACGCACGTCGCGGTGGCGTTCGATCACGTGATCGAATCGTTCCGCAACGACCTCTTCGCGGGATACAAGACCAGTGAAGGGGTCGACTCGAACCTCCTGGCCCAGTTCCCGCTGGCGGAGGAGGCGGTCGCCGCGCTGGGAATCGTGGTCTGGCCGATGGCCGAGTTCGAAGCCGACGACGCGCTGGCCACCGCCGCAACGCGCTTCGCGAAGAGCAAGTCGGTCGAACAGGTCATCGTCTGCTCGCCGGACAAGGACCTGGCCCAGCTGGTATCGGGGAAGCGGATCGTCTGTTGGGATCGCCGCCGGGATATCCTCATCGACGAACAGGGTGTTGTGGATAAGTATGGCGTCCATCCGGAATCCATCCCCGACTGGCTTGCGCTGGTGGGCGATTCCGCCGATGGTTACCCCGGTATTCCGGGCTGGGGGGCCAAGTCCGCTTCGACCGTCCTGGCGCATTACAAGCACATGGAGTCCATCCCGGACGATCCGGGCAGGTGGAAGGTGAGTGCCATCAGCCCCGGCCGGGCCGCAAGTCTCGCCGCAAGCCTGTCGCAGCGCCGGGAGGAGGCTCACCTCTACAAGCAGCTGGCCACCGTTCGCAAGGATGTCTCGCTCACCGAGAAACTCAGCGACCTGAAGTGGCAGGGCGCGTATCCTCGATTGAATAAGCTGTGCAGCGAGATGGGAGATCTCCGGATCCCGGAGCGCATTCCCCGCTGGCACTAATTTGTCATCAGGAGATCGTTTGATCGTCACAAGTCGGGCAAAGGAATTGCCCTGGTTTCAATGGCTGAGTAAATGATCAAGAGTCTGCGCAGAGAACCTCTCTGCGCAGATTTTTTATTGTGCAAGTCTCACACCGGAAATGAGGTACACTATTTGATGCAAGTATTACCGTTTGGAAAAGATTAGATATGCCCGGACCGAAAACATCTCCTCCTCCCTCCCCGGACCCTGAAGAGCCCGTCTGGACGTACCGCGGGTATCGTCTGAAGACTAGTGAATTTGTCACTGCGATGGTTCACTTCTTCCGCGCGGAAGTTCAGCGTGCCAACGTCTGGCGGCAGCGGCTGGATACCACGACGAACTGGGCCGTCGTTTCCACCGGTGCAACGTTGTCCGTTGTGTTCAGCCAGCCGGAGATTCATCACAGCATCATCATGCTCAATACCCTGCTGGTGATCTGGTTCCTCCTGATCGAAACGCGACGGTACCGCTACTATGAGCTGTGGAGTTATCGCGTCCGCCTGATGGAAACGGATTTCTACGCGGCCATGCTTGTGCCACCCTTCCACCCTTCGCCGGAATGGGCGGAGAGCCTGGCCGAGAATCTGCTTTCGCCCAGCTTTCCGATCTCGATCTGGGAGGCCTTCGGCCGCCGCCTGCGCCGCAACTATATCTGGATCTTCCTCATCCTTTACGCTTCCTGGGTGGCAAAGATCTGGTTGTTCCCGCTGCCCGCCGTCAGCCTCGAGCAATTTATACAGCGCAGTGCGATCGGTCTCATAAGTGGCGAGATCATCATCGCGCTCGGCTTTGGGCTGTATGGCTTCCTGATCATTGTCGCGCTCGCCACGATCAGCATGACGCGTGCCACGGGCGAGGTCCTGCCCCGCTTTGGAGAGGAAACCCTCACATCCTTTTTCTCGGCGGATGAGAAAGGCAAGGGACTGCATGGTTTCTTTGCGCCGGCTCACCGCAGAAAACAGTTGATGGCGATGATCATTACGAGCAAGGCCGAAGCCGTTTCGAAGCGCATCCTCACCGACCTGGGGCGCGGCGTGACCGCCCTCGCCGGCAAAGGCATGTACACGGGTGAGGAGCGTTCGGTCTTAATCTGTGCCCTGACCGTGACGGAAGTCCATAACTTGAAATTTGCAGTCAACAAGGAAGATCCGAATGCCTTCGTGGTGGTCTCGGTCGCGCAGGAAATCCTGGGGCGCGGGTTTAATCCACTGGCGGAGGAGTAGTTTGGTAGTTTTATAGTTCAGTGGTTTGGTGGTTGAGATATTCCGGTTAAACGAAGTCGAGGGATCCACTAGAGGAGTTAGCGGATCCCCCGGCTTCATTGATCAGACAGTTGCATCCCCACAATCAATCGAACCTAGGCAAGGATGCTGACACCCAGAAGCGCCAGCACCAGAAACACTGCAGCGATCAGCAGGAACAGACCGAACAACACTCTGCCTATCGAAGCTGCACCCTGTGCCACTCCGGTGAAGCCAAACAAACCGGCCACGATCGCCACTACAAACGCAATCAGCGCCCATTGTAAGAGGTCCATGTTCAACTCCTTTCATTTGCTGTTTTAAAGCAGTCCACAAGGGGACCTGAACAGCCTGTCCCCAATTTACTGCTGAAGGTGGAACATTTCAATGGGGGATATGCCCATTCCCTTGGGGGTACTCCACCGCTTGTTTCAGCCGAGGCTGCTGGACATCCTCCTGCTCTAGTTTGCCGGCAAAAGTTTCCGCCGCGGCGGGCTGACGGCGAAGTTCTGAAATTCGAAGTCATCAAGCCAACTATCCACTCGACCAGTAGAAAACCCGCCCATCGGCGGGGGAGTTTTTGCCTGGGCCGATTTATTATGGCTTTCCAGAAGGAGTAATCAAATGAATAAAGCATGGTATCTCTATATAGGGTGGATCGCGACTGCCGCTTTGTTAGGCTTTCTCATCGCAGTCATCTTCGCGGGGGTACTGCGCCTGCCGCGCAATATCTACCTTATTCCGTATGTCGTGATTGCAGGCCTGTTCATCTATGCCTATGTGCGCTGGAGCGGATTGGCCGTGGGTGATCTGGTCCGCCATCACTGGGTCTGGGGATTGGTCGGGGGCCTCCTGCTTGCCGCATTCACCGTCAACAACGTCCTGTCGCAGCCGGTCTCTCCCCGGTCAGAGGGAATCTCTTTGGCATTCGACCTGCTTTGGTC
>JBAVVF010000827.1:0-1562 GCA_049697155.1 Anaerolineales bacterium | reverse complement strand
GTACCCTGTGAAATCCAGCAACAGGACCAGGACGAGCATCCCCAGACCGATGAGATAATTCAAGCGGCGGTGACGCGCGTAGGCTCCCGTCAGGACGACGCGCAGGAGATGGATGCTGACCACGATCATCAGTGCCTGGGCGGCCCAGAAGTGCAGGTTGCGGGTCAGGGCGCCGAACGGGACGAGGGATGTAATCACTTCCACCGAGACGGCTGCATGTTCGGGCACGGGAATGTAATAGAACATTTCCAGGATTCCCGTAACCAGCAGGATCAGGCACAGAAACACAGCCAGACCGCCAGCCCCCAGGGTATAGCGGAAGCGGGCCTGCAGTGCCGGGATCGAGGGCGGATGCAGATGATGGACGAAGTTTGGCCGCTCGGGGGGGCGGACTCTGTTCCTGCGCAGGTCCTGGACCACCATGCCGATCCCGGCCAGCGCAAGGATTCCCGTCAGAAGGACGAGAGCGGGTTGGTCGTCGCCCGGCTGCGGCACCGCGGATTGAGTCCGGATGGCGGAGGCATTGGTGTCTGTCAGCTCGAAGCGGTCAGGCATGACTTTGTGCAGGCTTAGGATATAGGAAGTTACCTGCCAGGTTTGTTCAGTGGTTAGTTGGCCAGGATCCCACCAGGGCATGTTGGCGAGAATGTAGTCGTGCAGCTCCTGTGCATTCTTGAAGCGGGTCAGCTTGCTCGAACCTGCCACTCCGGGTGCCAGCTTATCCTTCGGGATGAGGAAGCCCTGCGGCGGGTGATCGGGACCATGGCACTCCGACTGCCAGCAGTTGCGATCCTCCGTGCCGAAGGCGTCGCGCCATTCCTCCGTGAGACCCTGCCCGACGTCGCCGTGACAGGCCATGCAGATACCCCAGTAGATCTCCGCGCCCTTTTTCAGCTGCTCGGAGTTGTCTGGGGCAACGACGGGCTTTTCCAGCCTTTGCAGGTCGAACGTGGGAGTCGGCTGCGGCGTGGGCGTGGAAGTGGAAGTGGATTGCAGCTGGGGAGAGGCTTCCGCCCGCAGTGGGGCTAGCAGTCCCGCTCCGAACAGGAAAACGAAAATGATTGCCGTGACCAGAAAAGAACTTCGAGAAAGGTTGAGTGGATGTTTCGATGTCCGAGGCATGTCTATAACGTGATCACTTTTTCTGCTTTCATTTGCGCTTCCAGGATATCTCCCATCCCTCCGACGATGCCCACCTGTACCTTATCTGCCAGGTTGAAGTAGCTCAGGCATGTGGAACAAATGACCAGACGGACACCTTTGTTTTCGAGTGCGCGCAGCGATTCAATGACGGGCGAGCCTTCGCAGACCAGTTTGACACCATTGGTGTAAAAACAAATCGCGGCGGGCAGCTCGTCGTGCTGTAAAAGCAGTTCAAGATATTTCGTGAAAAGTAATTGCTGCAGCTTTTCATCGGCATTTCCCAAACCGTTATTGGTGACAAGGATAACCGTATTCTTCACCCTGGACTCCTTCGCTTGATTGTATTCAGCCAGCAGCTGGCGGGCTGCCCCGGCTTGCTCTTTCGCAACAAATAGTTCCACGTACCCCAGGCCATTGAC
>JBAVVF010000826.1:0-5060 GCA_049697155.1 Anaerolineales bacterium | reverse complement strand
GGCTTCGACCATGGCGCGCTCCGCGCTGAACTTGATGACCACTTCATCGAAATCAAGTGTACGAATATGAGCCGGACGCAAATCAAGATCATTAAAAGGCAAATTAACGCGGGCTTTACGATCGATTGCCAGCGATTCACTCGGAATGGTCTGCATGAAATCCTCCAAAGGCGAAAGTGCGAAATTTCACCAAAATAATACCAAATTTGGCGACAAACCGCTACTCTTTAAATGTCACCAATGTGGAGGACAATCATCACAATGGTAGAAATTGTCAGAGGCCTGCAGCGGGACTCAGCTGGAACTCATCCGGCGCGAAACATTTCACGCATGGTAGCGTATGTTGGATAGGCCTGAACATGTGGCTGTGCGCGATCCTAAACTATTCCTGGTAAGATTTTTACCCTCGCATCCCTCAAATTCATAGTCAATTCACATTTGTAAGGTATAAGTACAGGCCCGTAAGGTAGAATTTTGAACATCCGAGGCAGTCCCTCGTGGAGGAAATGATGCGCACGTTTTTCAAAAAGTACAGAACAATTTTAATTATCCTGTTGATCGCTGCGGCAGCAGCCGTGTTTCTCGTTGCCCGGAGATCGAGCGCCGGTACAGCCACGCAGTTCCAGACGGCGACGGTCGCACGCGGCAACCTGACAGCTACCATCGGCGCGACCGGAACCGTCCGTGCAAAACAGACCGCGCTGCTGATCTGGCAGGCCGCAGGGACCGTCGAAGTTGTCAACGTCAGGGTCGGTGACAATATCCCCGATGACTTTGTAATTGCCTACCTGGAAAAAACGTCTCTGCCGCAAAGTGTGATCATGGCAGAGGCGGACCTGGTCAGCGCGCAGAAGGAGCTCGACGACCTGATGACTTCCGACACCGCCCGGGCGGAGGCGGTCATTACACTGCGCGATGCACAGGAGGTTTATGATAGAGCCTGGAACTGGCGGGAAGAATTAAACGGGAAGATCCACGTCAAGAAGATTGTCTATAAACAAATCGGGACGCGGAAGATCCCTGTTTTGAAGGAATACCGGGCCCGTCCGGATAAGGAGACCATCGTCAAAGCGGATGAAGATCTGGCGCTGGCGAAGGCCAAGCTGGATGATGCTCAGCGGGCCTATGATCTTTTAAATAATGGCAACATGCCTGAGCTCGCGGCGGCCCAGGCCCGCGTGGATGCGGCCCAGGCCACCCTCAACCTGGCGCGCGTGATCGCGCCGTTTGCCGGCACCGTGACCGAATCCTACCCGCTGCCGGGCGACCAGGTCGCGGCGGGCGATACAGCCTTCCGCCTTGACAATCTCTCCAGTCTGCTGGTGGATGTGGAAGTCTCGGAAGTGGATATCAACAGCATCTCCATCGGACAACCTGTGGTATTGAGCTTCGATGCCATTCTTGGCAAGACTTATCATGGTGAGGTCGTGGAAGTGGCGCAGTCCGGCACGGTGGATCAGGGCGTCGTTAACTTTACGGTCACGGTCGAATTGACCGATCCGGATGCAGCCGTAAAACCGGGGATGACCGCCGCAGTTAATATCGTCGTGGAAGAAATGAATGAAGTTCTGCTCGTTCAGAATCGGGCCGTGCGTCTGGTGGATGGGAAGCGGGTGGTCTATGTTCTGGAAAACGGACTGCCGGTCCAAAAGCAGATTACCCTCGGCTCTTCCTCCGACACGATGAGCGTCATTGCCGGCGGCGAGGTAAAAGAGGGCGATGCCATCATCCTGAATCCACCCGTTGAATTTGGTCCGGGCGGAGGAGGCGGCTTTGGCGGCTAGCAGCATGTCGAACGTCATCGAAGCCCATGACATTCGCAAGGTCTACAAGATGGGCGAAGTGGAAGTGGAAGCCCTGCGCGGTGTTTCCTTCGAGATCCGGCGCGGCGAAGTGATCGCGATCATGGGCCCCTCGGGCTCGGGCAAATCCACGCTCATGAATACCCTCGGCTGCCTCGACCGGCCGACCGGCGGGGAATACTTCCTGGATGGTGAGCCGGTCGCCTCCCTGACCGACGACCAGCTGGCCAGCATCCGCAACCGCAAGGTGGGCTTTGTTTTTCAAAGCTTCAACCTCCTGTCGCGGCAGACGGCCATCACCAATGTGGAACTGCCATTGCGCTATTCGGGCAACCCGGAGGGCCGCCGCCAGCGGGCCATCGAGGCCCTGAAAGCAGTCGGGTTGGAAGACCGGATGACTCACCGGCCCTACGAACTGTCCGGCGGGCAGCAGCAGCGCGTTGCCATTGCCCGTGCCATCGTCAATAACCCGGCCATCATCATGGCCGATGAGCCGACCGGAAACCTCGACTCGAAAGTCGGCAGCGAGATCATGTCACTGCTGCTCAATCTCAATAGGGACAGCGGCACCACCCTGATCATCGTCACCCACGATCCGGCCATTGCCTCGCACACCCAGCGCGTGATCCGCCTACGGGATGGATTATTGGATGGTGCCTCATGAGCATCGCCCAATCCTTTCTCGAAGCACTCGAAAGCTTAAGCGGCAATAAGCTCAGGTCTGGTTTGACCATGCTGGGTATCGTGATCGGCGTCGCAGCGGTGATCGCGATGGTGGCGATCGGTGAAGGCGCGCAGGCCTCGATCACCGGCTCCATCAGCGGGATCGGGACAAATCTTCTTTTTGTTTTTCGCGGCGGCCAGAATGATGAGATCCGCAACCCAAAGCCGCTGACCATGGGGGATGCCGAGGCATTGAGCGACCAGTTTGCCGCGCCGTCGATTGCCGCGGTCGCTCCGGCTTTGCAGGGCGATGCCACCGTGTCGTTTGGCGGCGAACAGACCTCACCGCAGCTCTTCGGCGTGACGCCCGACTATTTCCAGGTGCGCAATATGAACCTGGCTGAAGGAGACTTGATCACCGAGGAGCATATGCTCGGACGGGCTTCCGTGGTCATTCTCGGCCCGGAGGTGGCCGAGACGCTCTTCGGGCATGCCGATGGCGTGACCGGCGAGACCGTCCGCATCGAGGGGCAGCCGTTTCGTGTGATCGGTGTGCTCGAATCGAAAGGCGGCGGAGCCTTCGGCAGTGAAGACAACCAGGTCCTGGTCCCGTTCACCACGGCGCAGACGCGCCTGATCCGCCGGAGTGCCAGCGACCGCGTCGATATCATCTTCGTGCAGGCCGTCAGCGGGGATGTGGTCACACAGGCCACCGAGGAGATCTCAACCATCCTGCGGACGCGCCACCGGACCGAGGTCGGCGCGGATGACTTTACCGTGTTTTCCCAGCAGGATCTGCTTTCAACCTTTGAGTCCATCACCGGTATCCTGACAACTTTCCTGGGATTTATCGCGGGAATTTCTCTTCTGGTGGGCGGCATCGGCATTATGAATATCATGCTGGTGTCCGTCACGGAGCGGACGCGCGAGATCGGTCTGCGCAAAGCCCTGGGAGCGCGTCGACGCGATATTCTGATCCAATTCCTCACCGAATCGTCATTGTTAAGCCTGATTGGTGGACTGATCGGCGTCTTTCTTGGCTGGCTGATTTCGTTTGTTCTCGGAAAGATTGCTGTCGCGACTGGAAATGACTTCACACCGGTTGTAAGTATGGGAGCTGTCGCACTTGCCACAATCTTTTCAGCGGCCGTCGGTTTATTTTTTGGGATCTATCCCGCCAACCGGGCCGCGAGCCTGGAACCGGTCGTGGCGCTGAGGTATGAATGATTTTGTAGGGGCGACCCATTGGGTCGCCCCTACCGTGTTAAAATATCCCCATGCCTAATTACAATATTCTTATTACCGACGGACTGGACGAACGCGGCCAGTCCATTTTGCGTGCGGCGGCGCAGGTGAATACTCGCGACAGCACATCCGCCGAAGAGCTGATCAAGCTTATCCCCGATTATGACGCCCTGATCGTGCGCGGCCAAACGCGGGTCACGGCCGCGGTGCTGGAGAAGGCCTCCCGGCTGAAGGTGATCGGGCGGGCCGGCGTCGGCGTGGACAATATCGATCTCGAAGCCGCACAGAAGCACAAGGTCACGGTCGTCAACGCGCCGACCTCCACGACGGCTGCCGTGGCCGAGCTGACCCTGGGTCTCCTGCTGGCTGTGGCGCGCGAGATTCCGCGCGCCGACGCGGCCATGAAGCAGGGTCAATGGCTCAAGAAGGAATTCGAAGGCGTGGAGCTGAGCGGCAAGACGCTCGGGGTTATCGGCTACGGCCGCATCGGCACGGAAGTGGGCAAACGCGCCGCGGCCTTCGGAATGAACGTCATCGTCTACGACCCGAACGTTTCGGAGCATGAGCTCGAGCACGGGAATGCAGAGCCGGTTTCGCTGCAGGACCTGTATTCCTGGTCCGATTTCATTTCCCTGCATCTGCCGCTCAACGTGCAGACCCGCGATCTGATCGGCCCGATGGCCATCTCGCAAATGAGGGACGGCGTGCGGATCGTCAGCACGGCCCGCGGCGGGATCATCGACGAGGCCGCGTTGCTGAGCGCGCTGAACAGCGGAAAGGTAGCCGGGGCCGCACTGGATGTCTTCGAGAAGGAGCCGCCCGGGTCCACGGAACTCGTGTCGCACCCGCGCGTCATCGCCACGCCCCACATCGGCGCGCAGACGTCCGAGGCGCAGTCCCGTGCGGCCGAGGATATCGCCGGCGAAGTGCTGGCGGCCCTGGATGGAAAATCACTACGCTGGAAGGTTGCATAATTTTATAAGGCAGGATAGCATTTTCAGGATCGGCCCCGGGAGATTTCACGAGGCTAATTCAGCAAATTAGCATCTGCTACACAGGAGAAATGATGAGCGAGAAACTGGATCAATTGAAGGAAAAGCTGGGTGAGGTTGCGGATATCAATCGGGCGGCCAGTGTGCTCGGCTGGGATCAGCAGGTTTACATGCCGCCCCAGGGCAACGAAGCGCGCGGACAGCAGCTTGCGACGCTGAGCAAGATCGCCCAGGAAAAATTTATTACCGATGAGGTCGGCCGGCTGCTCGAGGACCTCAAGCGGGAATTCGACGGCGCAGACAGCGACGAAGCGGCCCTGATCCGTGTGACGGCCCGCAACTACGACAAGGCCCGGCG
>JBAVVF010000825.1:0-3054 GCA_049697155.1 Anaerolineales bacterium | reverse complement strand
CACAGCAGCACTGGCGTAGTTTGGAGCCCGCTTCTGCACGCTGACTCCGAGGGGCCCACCCTCATCTTCAATCGCAGCACTGAAAAACCAAGTCCTTTCGTTTTTCATTTCGTGCCGCACTTTCTCGTATTTTCGTGACTCGATAGTTGTGGACGATGTCCATCAGCGCGCAGATACTCCGCGACCACGGATGGAGATTGTCATGGCACTTCCAGCGAAAAAGATCCAAGCGGAGGAATCAGTGGAATCCCGGATCGCACGACTCGAGGCAACTACCGAGCACATTCAATCTGACGTGAAAGAGCTTCGCCAGGATGTAAAAGACATTCGACAGGACCTGAAGGGCCTCAATGAGAAGCTGGACGCTCTTCAGAAAGAAATTCTCAAGTCTTTCGAGTCGATCAGGGTTGGCAGGGTGCTGGACAGGGTGTGGACACTTCTGGCCATGGGAGCCCTTCTTGGCGTGATCGCCCGGGGTTTCAAGTGGATCTGAGAGAAGTGTGGCTACGCCGAACGCGAAATCACCGGGCCGGGCAATACGCGCTCATGCCGCCGGTCAAGTCCGCCAGAATGCGGCTTTCCAGCCAGGCAGGCCCCGCCAGCCGATCGAAGAAGCCGCAGTGCCCGCCATGGCGCGTCACCGTGACCGTGAGGGTGGGCAGCTTCGGCAAACGCTGCAGCCCGCTCACCGGGATGATCGGGTCGTCGTAGGCCGTGATGAGGCTCGCGGGCACCTTCAGGGACGCAAGCCTGTCTCCGGTGATGGAATAGCCGTTCAGATAGTCCTCGAGGCTGTCGTACCGCGTGAACTTGCGAACCATCTCCTCCGTCATGCGTCGCAGGCTCGAGAGGCGCAGCACCTCCGCGAAGTCATACACCGAAGGCCACGCCGCCTGTTTCTTGAGCAGTGACCGCCCCCACTTGCGCATGAAGTAGCGGTGATAGACCGAAACGCCGCGCTCGATGGCGTTGAGCGTCTCGCCCGGATCCAGCACTGGCGATATGGCAACCACGTTGCCGATGTTCAGCCCAGCGACATCCGCCTCTGCAGCCACGCGGAGCATGAAGTTGCCTCCGAGCGAGAACCCTGCAAGATGCAGCGGCTGGGCAGGCAGCATGGCCTGAATGCGCTGGGCGGCGCCGACCACTTCCGGCAGCAGGCAGGAATGAAACAGCTCGCGATTGAGGTGATGGGTGGAGCCATGGTCGCGCAGATTGAGCCGCACCACATCGAAACCGCTGGCGAACAGCTTCTGCGCCAGCGAAAGAATGTAGAGCATGTTCGAGTTGCCTTCCCAGCCATGCAGCAGCACCGCGGTTTTGCCAACCGAAGGCAAGCCCAGCGTGGCAGGCCGCGAGAAGAAGCTCTGCAGGCGCACGCCGTCACCGCAATCCAGCAACTGCTCTTCACTGGCCGCAAGCAGCGGCCCGGCGAAACGCTCGACTGCCCGCCGTCGGAACGGCAGGCTCACGAGAAGGGACTGAACGTGCGGATTGCGCATCCACAGAGGTGGGAGGAAGGCTGTGTCGACGGTCACCGGAAACGAACTTCGATAGGATTGTTGGCGCGCATAGAATACCCCGGCCGCTGCCGTGCCGCGCGCGGGAAGCGAGATTCGTAGATCCGCGGCAAGCGCTCAGGTAACCGCGCTGCAGGACACCATCTCATCATTCCAGTCGATGATGGTGAGGCGTGGCCACATCAGCCGCCAACGACCCACCTTTGCTGCGTAGATTTCCGCGGTGATCTGGGCCTTGTTGGGTCGGACAATGAGCCGAACCAGGTCGTCCACTCCATACGGAGCACAGATTTCCAGCCCGGACGGACTCGGCCGGATGCCCACGGCAGTCGCGGTAGTTGGAAACGTTTCTATGGCATGCCGACTCGAGGCATAAGGGCATATCGGATAGCCGAACTTCTGTGCATACCAGAGATGAACACGCGCCTCGTTCTTCACGTCGAAGTCCAAGAAACAATCCGAGAATGTCGCCTTTATCCGCCGCGCCTGCGCGGCTTCGGCCTCCTCGCTCAGGTCGGTCTCATCGAAGTAGATGAGGTCGATATCCTTGATGCCGTGTCCTGGCGGCAGGTCGTGCGCCCCATTCCACAGCGTCTGGGCGACTGCACCAGCAACGATCCAGCTGTCGGGCAATGCGATGTGATCCCAGCGTTCGAGGACGCAAAGCAAGTGCGGGCTTGCCAGCACAGCCTGCTCGAGCAGTAGCGCCGGGTTTGTGGAGGTCGCCTGCATCAGGCTGATTGACCTGCTGTCGGGCCATTCTGCGTGATCGTCGCCGCGATGCTGTTGAACGCGATCTCATACAGCCGACGATGCGCTTGTATCCATGGCAACCGCTCTGCTGCTTCGGCCCCGAAGAAGTGCCGATCTGCTGCCTCGGCCGTGGGAAGGAATTCACGTGCGACCTGGACTTGCGCCAGATAGAACAACTGATAACTGTCAGGATAGGGATACCGATAGTTCGGCGGAACCGCACATAGAACGGAAAGGTGCTGATAACCCAGAAGGCGAACCTCTCCGAGGACGCACCCGGTTTCCTCGAGCACTTCGCGACGCAGGGCGGACTCCGGCGATTCGCCAGGCTCGATATGCCCGCCTGGCAAATCCCATCCGCGATCAGTCAGCTTCGTCATCAGCAATCGCTGTCTGTCAAACGCCAGGACGAATGTGCTTGTTGTCAGGCTGCCCGGCGGCAATTGCTCATCCAGGATGAGGCGGACCCGGTTGGGTCTGGGCATCCAGGGAACGTTCGTTTGAGTCTCGATCAGCTGCATCCAGGTGTGTCCGCTAATTGCTGTCGTCGCATGTCGACGGTTTGCCGAGCTCACTCGCCGCGTGCAAAGCAATCGGTCGCACGGCAGTGCACGTGACCTCAAGGCCCGGCAGGACCTCGCACCGTAGAATTTCCGCCCACTTCGCAATGATGACCCACCGCGGACTCTACCGGGGAAACGAGGTGACCAGCCAGAACAGGATGAATGCGGGGGCCGAGTATGTCCTCTATCGCATTTGGGCTGCGCTTCAGGACCAGAAG
>JBAVVF010000824.1:0-1879 GCA_049697155.1 Anaerolineales bacterium | reverse complement strand
ATACTGGGGAGTGGCGTGAAAAGGGTTGATATCAGGTTTAATATCCAGTATTCGCAGCTCAGGTAGCTTTGGGTCAAGTTCCCAGGGAGTATCCAATGGGATGATCTTTGAAATACTCCAGCCCTGTTTGACTTCCACCCTGCAATAACCAAGCGGGAATACGTTGTATCTGGCGGCATAGCGCAGGATGAGGAGAATATCGGTGTCATAATATCGTAGGTCGGGAAAAAGTTGGCTGACTTCCCTGAATAATTCATCGAGCAAAGAGGGGTTGAGTATGTTGGCTTCCAGTACATCTTTCATTCCTTCGTGAAGGTCTCGGCGCTGGCTGCGATAAAGTTTGACGGGTTTCTCCCGCAGGAACTTCCATAATTGGCGCAGACGATGGGGCGGGCCATCAGCATAGATTGAAATTGGAAATGATTGCGTAAAGGAATGCGGCTTTCGATCCTCTCCTACCAGCCACAAGACGATGCCATCCCTGTGTGTATAGAGATCAAACAACCAGCCAGTAAATTCCTTCATAGGTCATGGTTTCCACTCTCTTCCTGAGGGGATAACAGGCTGACCTTCTCTTCCAGTTCCCCGATCAGACCCAGGAGTTCATCGCGAATTTTATTGATGCTCTTGCGTTCTTCCAATAGGATTACAAATGGCATCACCTCCATCGGCAGCAAATTCGCCGCATTGCTGATGGCCGCGCGGTGCTGCAGGATGGCTTCGAAGAACTTGTCCAGGATCAGCTGGTCGCTGCGGCGGAGCGCGCCGTAGAACGGCTTCAGTTCCGCGATTAGCTCGAAGGCGGTCTGGGTGGTGGAAGGAAGAGTGCGGCCCATAGTCGCTAGAGCAGCGCAGGTTGTGAGATCTGCTCATGTTCCCCCTCGAGGGTGAGGATCTTATCGGCGATAGACTGCAGGGTGGGAAAAAGCTTCTCGTAATCCTCGCCTTCCCTCTCCTGAACTGTCACAATGACCGGGCGATAGAGCGCCAGGCGGCTGAGTTCACGACAGCACTCGCGCAGCCGAAAGAGACGAGTGCGCAGCAGAATATCCGGATCATGGAAGGTGTGTAGGAGATCCATCACAAGGATCGGCTCACCTCGAGACGGGATGTTTGCCAGCGAATCGAGCAGACGATGGCAGGTGGACGCTCGGACGGTCCGCAGGCGGTTCAGGATTTCTCTCACCCCTGTGGTATGTTCCCTGATCATCCGCGGGAGCAGGAAGGAGGGAAGCCACTCGTCCCCGGAAACGACAAAGAGTGGGCCATTCAGGATTAGATTTGCGATCAGGTCGGTTTTGCTCTTGCGTGCACGATCCTGGGTAAGGATCAAGACCAGCCCCCGTTTTTCAGCGACATCGATTGTGAGGTTGATCAGTTCATTCATGCGCACAGAATAAGACAACGCAACTTTCTTGACCATCCCGTGCGCGGGGGATATGTGGAAAATTGATCGTATCCCCCGGCGGGGGATGGGCCTATCCCCCAGAGGTTGACCTATATATAGTGGAACAATTCCAGTACACCCAACATATGGTGCAACTCGGATTTTTTCCTCACACCGAATTTCAAAAGAATATTGGCAACATGGGTTTTAATCGTTTCTGGAGAAAGGGAAAGGCGCTTCGCGATCTGCTCATTGGTCATGCCCCTGCGAATCAGGCGCGCCACATCCTTTTCACGCCGAGTAAGAGACGCCCACTTTTGCTTCATCTTCTCGCGCAAAATGTATTGCTTTAGGCCAGCAGCCACCATGTCAGAGGTGAATTCGTGTTCAGGGCGGCCCGCGTGCTGTGCAAATTTTGAAAGTGTAACTTGCAAACTTTCACTTAGTTCAAATGTACGGGGGCTGGATGTAGGTTTTGGGCGCTTGCCTATC
>JBAVVF010000823.1:0-2611 GCA_049697155.1 Anaerolineales bacterium | reverse complement strand
CTTTGAGACCCTCGAGAAGATCCTTCAAAAGTTTTTCTCCGTAATTTTTCTTGAAGCGATCTGCCGCGGTCTGCCAAAAGCCACCCTGAGGTGCACTCAACAGGCGGCCCATTTCCCGGGCTTTCATCTCCTCCCTGGAGAGGCAGTCGTTCATATTCTTGTCCAGCAGCGCCTTGATTTTCTCCAGGATCTTATCGAGAATATTTTCGTTCAGTTTGGTATTGAATTTATCTCCGCCCGATTCCGTATACATCCTGAAATCGTCCAGGGCCTCCATAAGCTTGCTCCAATCATTCGCCTTGCTCGATTTGTCCAGAATCGATTCGCCGATTTTGCCAAACTCCTTTGCTTCAGATGGAAGTTTGGGCAGGTTCTCGAGCGGCTCGGCTACCTGCGGGGGCGCCAGTTCGTCCATTTGGGCGCGGGCGGCGCGCTGTGCTGTCCGATTTGACGATTTGGAGGGCGTCTTGATCTTTTTCACATCCTCGACCGTGCCGCTGCCTTCGCCATAGCCGCCGCCATATAGAATGTCTGCCAAATCAGACCCTGGTGGCACTGCAGGTGGGGCCGCGCTCAGGCTGGCAAGATGGGCTCCCCCGTTGCTCTGGCGTGCTTCCTCCGCCAGGGGGTAAAGGTGGAACTCCTGGCCGCTGCCCTCGAAGGCAAACCCCACCTGCAACGGTCCAGCCGGGGGTGCAGAGCCTTCCGGCGGAATCATCTTCAGTTCTGCCGGGATATCGAACGCAATTCCTTCCGGCTCGATCAGAACCGCTCCCAGCGACCCGCCGCTCAGGGGCAGGTCGGGGATGCTGGAAGCCGGCTTGAGACGGATGAGAACTTCGAAATCCAGCGCGCCGGGCGGCACGGTCAATATGTAGGTTACCCCGTTCGTCCCGGTGACAGATAATTCGCCGCCCGCCGGGCCAATCCGAGACTCCGTCAGCAGGGGTTGAGGGGCGAACATGGAAGGATCGAAATTGTTCGGGTCGAAGGTATTGGGATCGAAGCTATTCGGGTCGAAACCAGCTGGGTCGATCGCTGCCGGGGCCATGTCGAACGTGATCGTCACGGCCTGCGGGGCGCTTTGCTCCTCAGGCACAAACACTGTGACTGATTTGCTCTCCCCGCGCCCAGCATCTGTCAGGCCCGTCAGTCGATAAGTAAATTGCGCATCCCCTGGAACCTCATCTGCATAAGATAACTGATCGGCCGCCAGCACTACCAGCGGGATAAACTCGTCCCCGATCTGTATTTCAATCAAATACCGCTCTGCGCCGCTGATGGGTTCCCATTTCAATGACACCCCTCCTGCGACTGCCTCTGCAGAAAAACCGTCACTGCTGGCGCGGGTAGTCTCGGTTGCATCAGCAGACGGCTTGCTGTCTGGCGCCAGATCGGTCATAAAACCGCATGCCAGTGAAACGAGCAGGGGCACGAGAATGAACGAAACCATTCTTTTACTGTTCAAGTTTTCCTTCTTTTCTATTGGTTCTTATGAGTGATCGTGTTGTAGTCTGTTTTCCCGGAAAGCAGACTGGGAAATCTTTCAAACCTCCACCACCTCCAATGAAAACGCTTACTGGACCTCGAATGTCAATGTTTTATCCAGTGTATCGTTCAGATATATGTCCACTTTATAGTGTCCAACAGGCCAGAGGTACTCCGGGTTTTCAAGCGGTCCGGCGTCAGGAAACTGACGGCAGGTGGCTTGCCGCACATCCGTTCTTCGTTGCCTTTACAGCTTTTCTTGTTAGTTTATAGTTTAAGAAATGATCTTTTTGGCATAAATCTAAGGTCCTCCTCCGATAAAATTATACCTATCTTCTCCAAGTTATCAACATTACTGTAGCACTATATCATCGGGTGAGAAGAGCTGGATCGTATACCTCGCGGGTGCTTGATTGCCCGCCATCTTTACAAAAGATAGTTTACAAAGCTATGGTTTTCATAAACATTTGCAGCCGAAGTTGTATTTATAAAGCCCTGCTCGCACTTTTTGCGCAATATGCCTTCTTCTGAGCCCGAAGAGATGCCGTCGTTGGGACAGTCTCTTCGGGCGGCTGACTTGTGCGCTCCTGGGGGACCTTCTTGGACTGGTATTTTCACGATCCGGTGGATCGAAAAACCGCCAGGCATTCCCGGCGGTTTTTGATTTGAAGTGTTCCGTGCGCGTCCGTAGACCTGCTCAGGACCGGGCTGCATTGTATGGATCAAGCGCGAGAAACGACAACACAGAGACGGACTGCGACATTTCGCTGGCTGCCAGCACCTTGTGATGACCATCCAGTAGAAAATGTACAAAGGCCTTCTGTAGATATTCGCCTCTTACTGCACGTTCATCATACATCGAGAACGTCATTGCCGTGGGCTTCATTACACCCTGAAATGCCTTTTTATAGAAATCGATCCGCTCCCGGTCGAGCTTGCGCCGGTCGATGATCGGCAGAATGATTTCGTATTCTGCAGTCTTTTGGCTCGTGGTGAGATTGCAGAGCCAGAAGTAATCCGCCCCGCAGCTGATTTCCTGCGGGCAGTTTTGCCCGGTGACCAGCGACGGGGTCACTGTTAACAGCTCGGCGCGGTATCTGCCCCTGGGAAGAAGCGCCGAGAC
>JBAVVF010000822.1:0-2065 GCA_049697155.1 Anaerolineales bacterium | reverse complement strand
CAACAACGCTGCGCTTTCCAGCGCCGACAACCTGGCCAACCGACTTGAGATCGCAGGCGTATCGTGGAAGGCGTATATGGAGACCATGCCTTCGCCATGTTTCCTTGGTGCGTTTTATCCGAGTGACACGGATCCAAAGTACGCGCAAAAGCACAACCCCTTCATCTACTACAACAACATCCAGAACAACCCTGCCCGCTGCAACAAGATCGTTCCGTTTGAGCAATTTGCGCAGGATGGGCAGAACAGCGCTCTGCCGGAATTTGTCTGGATCACGCCGAACCAGGTGAACGATATGCATGGAATCGGTGGTGAAACGCAGTCACAGCGCATCAAAAACGGTGATAACTGGTTGAAGATCTGGGTGCCGCAGATCCTGGCCTCGCAAGCGTGGCAGGACGGTGGTCTGCTCGTCATCACCTTCGACGAAGGCTCCAGCACATTAGGTTGCTGTGGAGTTGACCCGGCCGGCGGCAGGATTCTCACGCTGCTGATCTCGCCGTTGTCGAAGCCGTGTTACCGCTCGGCCACGCCCTACAATCATTACTCGCTGTTGCGCACGATCGAAGAGAACTGGGGCCTTCCGCTGCTGAATCATGCGAATGACGCTGGTGTTCAGTCGATGAGCGAGTTCTTCACCGACTCACCAACTCCTCCATGTTTTGAGGTGAATCTGCCGCTTATAAGACATTAGCAGAGCGTCAGAGATATCTAAAGGGAGGGGCTTGGGGAGGGCTTGGCTAGGGCTATTGCGCTTGAAATTGCGTGTATCGAGCAATTATATTCATAATGACACCTTGATAACCTTTTCAAGGTATTCGTTGTCGCAAGCCGCCTGTAAGCGTTTCGATTGGATCGACATCTTGGATGGTTCGCGCTTCAATAAATTGATGGCCATATGACGAAGCACCGCCATATTCTCTGGGCCATGATTCACACGAATATGTGCATTATCCTCGTCCATGATGACATCTAAGCGCCAATGTAACTGATTCTCAACCTGCCAATGGCCACGGACACGCGTCGCAAAGCGATCGACATTGGCATCACGACTACTGATGAAACAGCGCGTTGAGTAGCTCACATGTGTGCCGATTTGGCGTTCTGATTCAACCATACCAATACTTTGGAGATCTTTCCAGGCATCCTGTGTCGATAGGCGCGAAAGATCGTCTGTCACCCAGTATCGACGTGTCTCGATGCGTCCGTGCCCTTTCTCAATCGTTTCATACATTGGCAGCGGGTGCTGGTCATCGGCACGCAACGTCGTAAACGTGGTAATGATGTCCTGATACAGCGTTTTCTGATTGGCTTTGACGCCGATGGTGTAGTGCGCATCGACCGCACGAATCGCCCGAACCGTATTCGTCTGGCTGTGCATCGCATCCGTCGTTATATCGCAGTCACGAACGTCTATCAGCTCTAAAATCGCTGGAAGTGCGGTAATCTCATTTGATGTGTCATCAACGACAATCTGCCCGAGGACAATGCCTTGGCCAACCGCCCACGCGCTAATCATACGCAGATTAGCATAATCATTGTCTGGATCCATTGAGTGGTGTATTTCTTTGCCATCAAGTGCAATCTGTTGTGCATCGAGTTGGGGAAACGTTGCTTGCACCCAGGAGATAAAACAGCGCTGAATGGCTTTTGGATTGATGTGTGCAAGGACGCGACCAAAGGTGTCATGCGATGGGACACCCGCAGGAAGCGTGAGAAAGGTCTGGAACCACGCTTGCTTTGCCTTCGCAATGACCTCAATCTCGGTAACGGCGTTCGCGCCGCAGATTGTGCAACAAACTGCCATAACGAGGATTTCAACGAGAATATGACGTTTGTTGTGATTTTCGCGATAATCAGGGATAGTACTGAAGTGTGTGACTAACGTGAGTTCAGGCCGGTCCATAGCTTCCTCGGAAATACAGATGGATAAACGCTTCATCTAAGAATCCAAGCGCAATAGCCCTACTCCCAGACCCACTCGTGGGCCGCCGCGCCACTAGGACGGCAAGAGGGCAGATGAGGATGGAAAGCAAATCGGCGCATAAAGACCTCAGATATAGGC
>JBAVVF010000821.1:0-5038 GCA_049697155.1 Anaerolineales bacterium | reverse complement strand
CAGGTTCGGGTAATCCACTCGCGGGGAAGATGGCATTTGCAGGCGCCAGTCATGGCTATATCGGTACACGCCTGAATCTGACTTCCCTGGCCTGACAAAACGTGACCTTCCGCTGGCGTCTGGGCCTCGATGAGTATATGGGGGACATGGGCTGGTGGGTGGATGATGTCAAGATCTATCAGTGCCTGCCGCGCGACACGATCGCCCCGGGCGTGGTGACGGACCTGACTGTGACGCCCGGCCCCACCGAGGGCATTGCCAACCTGAACTGGACGGCCCCCGACGAGGATGGGCCCGGTCCGTCTGGTCCGGTCGCGGCCTACTTCGTCAAGTACTCCACCTCGCCCTTCACCAGCTGGGAGGATGGCACGCTGGTTACGAGCGGCCTGCCCATCCCGGTCGCGCCGGGCGATCCTCAGACCATGACCGTTTCCGGCCTGCTCGCGGGCGAGCCTTATTACTTCGCGGTAAGGGCCCAGGATGAACAATTCAATCTCGGCAGCTATGTGACCGCGAGCGGGATCGCCGGGTTTACGCGCGCGGAATCCCTGGGTGCGCCCATATTGCTGAGCCCGGCCCAGAAGGGCGTGACAAACGATCTGACGCCGCGTCTGGACTGGAAGGACCACCAGCCGCGTGCTGCTTACTACGGCGTGCAGGTGGCGACCTCGAATACTTTTGAGCCTGCCAGCCTTGTGCAGAACGAATTGGCGGATGAGTCTGAGTTCGTGGTGCCTTCAGATCTGACGTCTGGCAGCACCTATTACTGGCGTGTACAGGCCTACGACTTTGACGATCAGCCCGCCGTGTGGAGTGCTGTTCGTTATTTCACAATCGATACCATGCCTCCCTTGGTTCCGGCTGCGAGCTTCCCGGCCAGCGGAGCCTCGGTCCGCGGCGTCCCGGTGTTCAGGTGGGCGCGCGTGGACGGCGCGGTCCGTTATCAGTTTGAAATTGATGATAACGGGAGTTTCGACAGCCCGCTGCTTTCGATCATTCAGCGTTCGACGATCCGGCGCCTGCCGGGCGGTGTGCGCGGAACCTACTACTGGCGCGTGCGTGCCCAGGATGCCGTCGGCAACTGGAGCGCTTGGTCGCCGGCCTCCATCATCACGATCCTGCCGCCTCGTTAAGGGAGTTGCCCTCCATCCCATGGTTCGCTGGTCAAAATAATTGGGCAGGCCATCCGGCCTGCCCGGCTTTTTAAGCGGTTGTTTCCTTTGGACAGGGGCAAAACATGGGAATATGCTAGAATATCCATATATACCTTGCTTAGGGCAGGCAATGCTAAGGAGACAACATGAACATTTTGCTAATATCGACAGAAGTGACTCCTTATTTCAAAACGGGTGGTGTGGCCGACGTTGTTTCGGGGCTGGCAAAAGAGTTAAATACTCAACTGCATGATGCGCGCATCGTCGTGCCCTACTACAGGAATCTCTTAACTCAACCTGTCACACTGGAAAATGTTGTTTCCGAATTAGATGTGCCTTTGGGGATTGCTTCGGGGGATGCAAAACAGCCGGGGGCTTATTCCAGATATACAAGTATCGCCAGGACAATGGATGCACCCATCACCTATTTTGTCGGACAGGAATTCTATTTTGGACGCGACAATCTATATGGTTATCCTGACGACTACGAAAGATTCATTTTTTTCTGCCAGGCAACCCTTCGAATGTTAATGAGTCCTGCCTTTCGCGAGCGGGAGAATAACTGGTTTCCGGAAATTATTCAGGGCTATGACTGGGCCACCGGGTTGATGCCCGGCTGGATTCGTGAATTCTCCAGAACCGATGAAAGATTTTTAGGCACGCGCTTTGTATTGAATATTCACAATATGCGCCGGCTGGGCATTTTTGGAAGCCGCGCTCTGCAGCTGTCCCAGCAGCTTGGAAATGGGATTTACCCCGGGATCGGTGAAACAGACGAACAGATCAACTTCCTCGGACGAGGCATCCTGTTCGCTGATAAAGTGGCCATGGTCAATCCCAACTTCACGGTGACTGAGACGGTTCGCTCCGAAGAAAACTACAATCCGCTGCCGGAACCGGCTTTGGTTCTCAAGCCCGTGCTCCAGGAGCGCCTGGAGGCAGGTGACCTGATCGGAATTCGCAACGGCATCGACGCGGAAGACTATAAGCCGGAAGCCGATGATATCCGTCTGGCCAGGAAATTTTCGCGCGGCACCTTGAAATTTCGCATCGAGAACAAGCGCGAATTGCAGAGGCGGCTGGGATTGGTTCAAAATGACGATGTACCTTTATTGGGAATGGTCAGCAGGTTAATTCCCGGCAACGGCTTTGAGTTTTTGGAGTGCATTTATAAAAACATAGACAGCTTGAAGCCGCTCCAGCTTGTCGTGTTAGCGGATTCAGCGGTCCCCGCCTATCGTGAGAGCCTGCGTCAATGGGAAGACGAACGGGATAACCACAATCCCTGGATTAAAAGCCGCTTCCAGTTTGATGACAGCCTGGCGCGCCTGATCTACGCGGCCGCAGACATCTTTCTGCTGCCGGTCAGCGAGTCACCCAGCGGGATCAACCAGTATATTGCCATGTGCTACGGCGCCGTTCCACTTGTTTATCATACTGGTTCGCTCTGTCAATCTGTCGAAAACTATGGTGGGCCAAGGAACGCCGATGACGGCGTCGGAATTGGATTCAAGTTTTATGAGTACACCCCGGAATCTTTTCTAGAGACCCTGAAATTCGCGATCTCGATTTATTCGGACCCTGACAAGTCGTTGTGGCGAAATATCCAGCTGTTTAACATGCTGAAGACCTTCAATTGGAGTTCACCGGCCAGTCAATATGTGGAGCATTATCGTAAGGCACTGGCCCAGCCGGCGACCCATATTGAACCGGGAACCCCCATCCGACGCAACCACGATATGCGCCTGCTGCAGGCCCTGCTGGAAATCGACAACCTTCCCGGACTTGGCACGCGAAAAACACAGGAAATCCTGAAGCAGGCGGCCAGAATTATCCGCGGGGTGCTGGAATGTGATGCCGTTTACGTCTGGGACACAGAGAAGCGCCTCGGCAGAAACGACCTGGAACCGAGCCTCGATTACACCGATCGGACTGCAGCCCCCGACCTGGCGCAGGTCGTGGCGATGTTGAATAAGAGTGAGATCAGCGTCTGGGGCCAGTTCGGCGATTCGGATTTGAATGGGAATTGTCAGCCTATCACTGATTTGGCCGACTTTGAGATCGCGCGGCAGCAGGGCTGGAAATCCGGTAAATCCGTTCCGATTGTGGCCCATGGAAGGCTCCTGGGTCGTATCGATATATTCCTGAAGGAAATTCCGGATGAGAAAAAAGACCAGTGGCAGGCCACGTCCCTGACAGCCCTGGCAAGTTCCTTCGGACAGCGGTTGTCGTCCATCCTCGACGCGATCGACCTGGATCAAATTGCAGGGCTGAGCAGGGAACTTCTGGACATTCGGTCGCTGGACGATACGACCGCGAAGATTGTAAACTGGGTACGGTTGCTTACCGGCGCCAAAAATGTCTGGTTGTATTTCCCGGAAAATAAATGGGAACTGCTGGCCGGGGACGAACAGGAATCCATCCGCGCGATTGCAGAATTGTCGTTTGACGGTAACCGGGTGATCTCCATCGGAGATTGGATTCAAGCTCCCAGACAGGCAAACGGTCACCGCCTGTATCGATCCCTGCTTTCCGTCCCGCTCAAAGCAGAACCGGGCGACAAGCCAACCGGGGTTCTCGTGCTGGCCAATGAAAACCCCTTTGCATTTACACATCACCAGGAACAACTGGTGATTAACTTCCTGGCCCAGCAGGCGGCGGCGGCCATGTCAACTGCAATGTGGATCAAGGATCGCGATAATACCCGCCTATCCCAGCTGGAGACCTTATCGCAAAGCCTGGTAAGTACGGGGAATTATATCGAGCTGTTGAACAACATTGTCACCGGAACGATGTCCGTTTTGAAGGCCCAGGCTGCTTCCCTGTACTGGCTGAACAGTGAAACCGGTAAACACGAGATCATGGCAGCCGCCGGTTATCACAAGCCTCTCATGGATGCCAGGGAGAGACCCGCGTATGTACTGGGAGAAGGCGTCACGGGCTGGATCGCCCAGACAGGGAGAATATTCAAAGCAGACAGCACCGAGGAGTTGCATGCGAACGAGGGAAAAGCCTGGAGGGGCAAATACAAAAAGCTGCAGAGGAATCGCGAGCCGAATGCGTTTTTAGGGATTCCTCTGAAGGTTGGGAACCTGACCATGGGAGTTCTGAAGCTGGAGGATCGGGTTGATTCAGCCTCGGAAAAGTTCAGCGACGAGGACGTTTTGCTGGGAAGTATGATGGCGAATGTCATCGCGACGGTGGTCTACAATTACCGTATTAGCGACCAGACCAACGTAACCAAGCTTAACGATTTTAGCGATAACATTCGGCGATTGTCCACGGTTCTGACCGGGAGCCAGGATCGCCAGGCACTGATGAACAGCATTGTGGAGAAGATTCAGGATGTGCTGCACGTCAGCGCGGCCTCCCTCTTCCTGGCCGATGAGCAGCGCGAGAACCTGGAAATTAATGCCGCTTCCGGTTATCAGAGCATCCTGATGGACGTGTCGCCGCGCCCATCCTATCGCTGGGGCGAGGGCGTGACCGGGCGCATAGCCGAGACCAATAAACCGATTTTGGCCAACTCCCTGGAGATGCTGCGCAAAATTGGCGGAGCCAAAAAGGGCAAGTACGATGAGAAGCAGGCCAATCAGCAGCCGCAGGCCTTTTATGGAATGCCGCTGAACGTGGAGGGCGAAAAACGTCCGATCGGGGTTCTGAAGGTTGAAAGCCTGAAGCCGCGCCCGTTCACCCCCGAGGATGTCCTGCTGATCACCATGATGGGCAATGTCATCGCGGCAGTTGTTCATAATGCCAAGATCAGCGATAAGAAACTGGCCGAATTCAATGAAAACATCCGCCAGCTCTCCAGCGTGCTGGCCGGCAGCCAGGATCGCCAGACGCTGATGGACAACATCGTGGAGAAGATCCAGGATGTGCTG
>JBAVVF010000820.1:0-4570 GCA_049697155.1 Anaerolineales bacterium | reverse complement strand
CCTCCATCGTCTCGGGCGTGATCACGGTCTCTGGAGTGATCACGCCCGACGTCAGGGATCAGATCACCCTGTGCAACCGGGCCGCGGCCTCCATCCTGGGGCACGCCTCGGCCGAGATCGTGGGCCGCTCCCTCGGGGAGATCATGCCCACCTTCGCGGACGATCTCCTGCCGCATCTGCGCACCGTCTGCAAAACCGAGCAGTCCATCGTTGGGCTGGAAGTCAGCCACGACCTGCCCGAGCGCGGCCCGGTGGACTGGCGCTTCAACCTTTCGCCTCTCAAGGATGCAGGCCAGAAGACGCAGGGTGTCGCCATCGTGCTCGACGATATGACCGAGCACAAGAAACTCGAAGCTCAGCGCGGGCTGCTGCGCCGGATGGTCTCGCCGGCAGTCCTCGACCAGATCGACCCGAACAGCCTGCAGATCGGCGGCAAGAAGGTCTACATCACGGTCCTGTTCGCAGACATCCGCGGCTTTACCGCCTACAGCGAAAAGCATTCCCCGGAAGAACTGGTGGCCGTGCTGAACCGTTATCTGGCCGCAGCTGCCGATGCGGTGCTGGCCAGCGAAGGCACCGTGGACAAGTTCCTGGGGGATGCGGTGATGGCCTGGTACAACGCGCCGCTCCCGCAACCCGATCATACTTTGCGGGCAGTCAAATCCGCCCTGGCCATACGGGAGGCCGTCGTAGCCCTGCATGCAGAACTGCCAAAAGAAGCTCACCTGGATTTCGGCGTGGGCATTCACTACGGGGAAGCCGTCTTAGGCTGGATCGGTACGGAGAAGCGGCTCGAGTACACCGCCATCGGTGACAGCGTCAATACGTCCAAACGCATTCAGGAGAATTCTGCCAAAAACCAGATCCTGATCAGCAAAGAGGCCTACGAACGCGTCAGGGATGAGATCCAGGCCCAGCCTTTCGTGCCCCTCTCGGTCAAAGGCAAGACCCAGCCGCTGGAAGTGTATGAAGTTCTTGGTTTGGTAGTTTGATAGTTGTGTAGTTCGATAGTTGTGTAGTTTTATAGTTTGGTCGTCTTGCAGGTGAATATTCAACTATCTAACTACTGAACTACCTAACTACCAGACTATCCCCCAAACCCTGCTCACAAACCTGACCAGCTGTTCCATGCCCTGGGCGATCGGGACGGTATTGATGTATTCATGGAGGGTATGCGCGCTTCCGCCCGTCGTCACGCCCAGCACAATGGCCGGATAGCCTTTGCTGAGCGGAACATTTGCATCGGTGGAACCCGAGATGAGCCCGGGCTCCAGGCCCTGTTCACGCAGACAATCCTTTGCCAGCCTCACCAGCGGATGGCCGGCCGCTATTTCTCCGGCAGGCCGCTGACCGATGACTTCCGTTTCGACGCTGACCCCGGAGCGGTTCGCTTTCCGAATGAGCTTATCCACTACCGCGATCAGTTCTGCCAGCGAGGCCTGGCCCTCCGAACGCAGATCCAGCTCCAGCGACGCCTCCGACGCAATCACGTTCACGGAGGTACCGCCTGAGATCTTTCCCACGTTCATCGTCGTGCGCGGCTGGGTCGGCAGGGCCAGCGAGGTCAGTTCCACAACCAGCCTGGATAGTTCGTGCACGGCCGAAGGCTGGCCGTAATCCGACCAGGAATGTCCACCGGCTGTGCGGGCCGTCAGGCGATAGCGTTTGACGCCCACGGCCCGATGATAGACATGTCCAAGCGCCAGCCCCTCCAGGATGAGATAGGCCTGCACCTCCCCATTGAACCGGTCGACGACGGCCTTCATGCCGCCCAGATTGCCAAGTCCTTCTTCACCGATATTTGCCACCAACCACACGTCACCGCCCGGTTGGATGTCCCGTTCGCGCAGGGCCCATAGCAGGCCGAAGAGCGCGGCCACGCCGAGGGAGTTGTCCCCCAGCCCGGGGCCGTGGATCAGCTCGGAGCCGCGCGTGAGGCGCAGATCCGTCCCCGGCGGAAAGACCGTGTCCAGGTGAGCGCTGACAACCAGCGGCTTCCCAGGGCCTTGTCCGGCCAGCCGCGCCAGCACGTTGCCCGCCTCATCGAGGCAGACATCCTCCAGTCCCTCGGCAGCAAAGAGGTCATGCACGAATTTCGCCCTCTCCTGCTCGTGAAATGTCGGCGCGGGGATCTGCTGGATTCGAATTGCAAGCTCCACCACGCGATTCACAAAATCGTTCATCGAACTTCCCTCACCATGTCTCTCAAAGCGCTCAGGCGTGCCTCCGCCAGACCCGGCAGCACGTCCAGCGGATAGAACGCGCCGCTCCCCTCCAGCTTCAGCGAAGCCGATACATTTCCGCATAATACACCTTCGAGCGGATCATAATTCTTGCAGTAGCCTGCCAGAAAGCCTCCACAAAAGGCGTTGCCCACACCCGTCGGGTCGGCCAGGCGGGTCGGATAGGCGGGGATTTCCCACCGGCGTTTGTTGTTCGTGTCGTAGAGGAGCTGGCCGTGCACGCCGCGTTTGATGACCACGTACTCGCAGCCATACATCGAAACTGCTTCCGCCATCTCCCACAGGTCATGGGTTTCCCCCCAGAATAGATTGCACAATTCCTCCTCCGATGGCAGGAAGGCCGTCACGCCATTGAGCAGCGCCGGCAATTCGCGCCGGGCGGCCGGCTTCATGGTGCCCGGCCCGGGATCCAGGACAAAGGTATGGATGCTGCCGCGCTTCATGCCCGCGATCAATTGTGTCTGGGTCGTCAGATCCATTGGGCACAAAAGCGCCGCCCGGGCCATCAGGTAATCGCTCGGAATATCCGTCACGATCAACATGCTTTCTTCGGCGGGCTGGCGCTTGTCCTCCGAGGCCTGATACCCGAGCAGGGACTTTGGGAAGGTCATCTCGCGCCGCGCAAAATGAGAAATGGGATTGATGCGCGAAACCTCAAAGGTTTCGGTATAGGCCACGAACTCTCTCACATCCATATTCCTGGGCAGAATATGGATGCCGGAGGTATCCAGCCCGCGCGCCATGCATATGTTCAGCCACTCACGGGGATAGTCATTGCCCACGCGGGCCACCAGGCCGATCCCCGATTCCCAGACCCGCAGACCCGCGGCTGCATACAGCAGATTCCCGCCCGCCACATCGAGCCGCGCCGGTCCCAGCGCCGGCAGAAGATACTCGCGGGTCAAATGGCCGAAGATCAGAAATTGCGGCTCCATGGTCCGTCCATTATAAAAGAAAAGGTGACCGTCCTCGGGACAATCACCTCATTGGGCAGCAGTTGTGCAGCAGCCGGAAAATCACTCAACGAATGAGCGCATGCTACGTCTGTCCGGTGGGCAAGAGGAAGGTAAACGTACTGCCTTTGCCTTCCTCACTTTCGGCCCAGAGCCGCCCGCCGTGCAGTTCCACCATGGCCTTGGCCACGGAAAGTCCCAGTCCCATTCCTCCAATGCGGCGTGTCAGATGTGTTTCGACCTGAAAGAATCGTTCGAAGATGCGCGGCAGATCGCCGGCCGGAATGCCGATCCCGTCATCGCTCACCCTCACTTTGCAGTATCCGGATTCCTCCTGGATTCGGATCGTCACATGCCCGCCCGGTTCGGTGAACTGGAGCGCGTTCTTTACGAGATTGCTCATGGCGATGCCAAGTTTGTCTTCATCTGCATCCATGTAAAATGGAGATTCGCCGGTCTCGCAGCGGACGGTAATCCTGCGCGAGTCGGCCTCATCCTGGAAGGTCAGGATCACGTCCCGGACCAGTTTCGCCAGCGAGACCCTTTGCCTGCGCACGCGCGCCGCGCCCGTCTGTACGTTATCCACATCGGACAGGCTCTCGACGATGCCTTTCAGTTTGGTGGCATTCCGGATGATCGTATCGAGCTGTTCACCGTACTGTTCGCCGGCCAGCTCACGCAGAAATGTAGCATGCCCCAGGATCAGCCCGAGAGGTGTGCGCAGCTCGTGGGAGGTGATCGCGATGAAATCCGTTTTGAGGCGCTCCAGCTCCGCGAGCTCGATGCCGGTGACGCGCACTTTTCGCCGCAGATTGGCGTTTTGGATCACCTGCGCGGCCAGGGCAGCCAGAGTCTCCAGAATGGCCAGGTCTTCTTCGGTATAATGGGCGGCGTCCTTTTTATTGAGCGCCTCCAACACACCGACAACTTCACCCTGGGCCATCAGCGGGACCGCCACCAGCGAGCGGGTCTCGTGCTTCGTCACATGGTCGACCACCTTGAAATGACGCTGATCCAGCTTCACGTCCTGGATGATCAGGTGCTGGCAGTGGCGATACACCCAGCCGGCTGCGCTGCCGTCCAGAGGCACACCCATGGGCCGCAGAAGCTCCCGCTGGAACAGGTGCATGGCCAGGAAGCGCAGTTCCTCGGCCGTTTCATCGTATTCAAGGATCGAAGCAAGCTCGCTGCCGGTCAGCTCCATTGCTTCGGTAATGATCGTCTGTAAAAAGGCTTCCAGATTGGGCGCTGTGGTCAGACCCCGTACAACTTCCAGCAAACGTTCCAGGTGATCGATGCGTTCGTTGGCTGCCATCGAACGCATTATACAACATTGACTGCCTAAAAAAATAGGCGTTTTGTTGTAATCAAGTT
>JBAVVF010000819.1:0-6355 GCA_049697155.1 Anaerolineales bacterium | reverse complement strand
TCTCTACAGAACCAAGCTGTTTCAGGCTGCGGGTATCGAACCATTTCAGAGTATTCCCTTCGACCCACCCGGCAAGTTTGCCATCTGGAGAACGATGGACGGCCGAGCTATAGCCTTTGCCCAGCTCCGCCACCTGGGGAAGTTCGACGGTTGGGACAACGGGGGTAGCCGTCAGTCTGGGGAGCGCGGTTGGAGTAGGTTGTGAAGCGAGAGCCAATTGGGGCTCTGGCTGGAATTTCCAGGTTTCGAGGGTACCCTTGTTTCCAACAGTAAGCAACGTTCGGCCGTCTGCCGAAAGCATCAGCCCTACTGGCAAGGCATCAAGGGAGTCCAACTCCGCCAGAGGCTTACCGCTCCAGAGATCCCACAATTCAATAGTTTGTCCCATCAATAAAAGCATGCGCCCATCTGGGCTGAATCCTATTCGATAGACTTCATCCTGCAATGTGTGAATGGTGAAGGCCATTCGATCGGCAGCGACATCCCAGATTTGCACCTGATCCTTTTCAGTGTAGTTGCCCGTGCCGGTAATCGCCAAATACCTTCCGTCCGGGCTGAAAGCGACTTCAGCCCCGCGCTGGGCTTCCATTTCTCGTAATGTTTTTCCTGTCACCGCATCCATGATCCTGGGCCTGAATCCGCCCAAGGCTATTCTTTTTCCGTCCGGACTGAAGACTGGTTCGAAAGAGGGAAGATATTCGTTACCCTCCACCTTGCTCAGATCGAGCACCAATCTTCCCGTTTGGACATTACGTATCTGGAAGTCACATTGATAGCCGCCAAAGGCAATCGTCTTGCCGTCCGGGGCAAAGGCGAGTCCCGCCAGGTCGGGACAGGAGAGATTGGAAATGGGTAGCATTTCACCTGTTTCCGCGTTTGCCAGCATGACTGTGTCATAGTGACCATAGGTCTTGCCCGTGGCGTAGGCGATGGTCTTATTATCAGAACTAAAGGTAAGATAGTTACCCCCGTAAACGGAATGCAGCAAACGACCGCCATCCACCTCCCGGATTTGAGTCACCTGGTTGCCATCCTTAATAGCCACCAGCTTTTCATTGGGGCTGAAGATGGCTTCCACTGGGCGCAGGCTGTACTGATCCAAGACCTTTAGGGCTTGCTGAGAAGCCAGATCCCATACCTGGATTGCAGGATTTGTATAGCCACTGCCTACGGTCAGCAACTTTTGTCCATCGGGGCCGATCGCGAGGGAGCTTAGTTGAGCAGTTTTGCCTTGTATGCTGAAAGTGATCTTCCTGGCAGAAGCATCCCAGATGTTGATTTCGCCTTCCTTTGCCATTGCGATTCGGTCTTGGGCGGGGGGTATGTCAATCATGCTGATGGAGGTACGGGCTACCAGCTGATCCTTCAAAATTCGTCCGCTGGAGACCTCCCAGGTCTTGATTTTGACCGTATCACTGGTTTCCCCCGTGCTCTCATCCTTCAGGCTTTCTGTACCAATGGTCTTGAACTGCCCGCCATCCTGGTCGAACAGCACTGCTTTGACATCATCCTTGATCGTAATGGGAGGGTACAGCAGTTTCTTGGTGGAAATATCTCGGACATAAAGCTTGTCATACCCGGTGGCCACTAGCGTCTTTCCGTCGGGACTGATCGCCAGGCTGAAAATCCGATCGAGGTAGCCGGGAAACGAATCGAGCAGTATGCCCGTACTTACGTCCCATAAATAAAGAGTCTGATAAAGGCTCGATACCAAAAGCCGGCCGTCGGAGCTGAATGTGAGGAGTACATCACTATATAGGGCCTGCTTCCCGGTAGGAATGAGCTTGTGGAGCAGCTTTCTCGAGGCGACATCCCAGATTTGAATGATTCCATTTTCATCCCCAACTGCTAACAATCTGCTGTCTGGGCTATAGGCAATCGTTTTGCTCCATTGTTTGGTGTCCAGGGTCGTGGAGACCTCAAATGTCTGCGCGTCGTATATGTCGACTTGCACCGATGTCGCCAGAGCGAACGAACTTCCATCGGGCGCCCAATCTGCTGCTTCTGCGATTCCTCGTCCCAGGCTTTTCTCGAGTACCAATTGATAGGCGGTTGGTTCTGATGGTTTGGTTGAAGTAGTTGAGGACGGTGTTTTCGTAACAGCATTAGAGCAACCAGCTATACTCACAATAAGTAGGATAAGTCCAAGATATCCCCGGATCGCTTTCTTTTTTGCAGACTCATCGATTTTCATGATATAGCTCCACTGATTTCCCAACAAAAACACTTATGGAAGTATAAGCCTAAATCCCTTTTGAGCGTTCCGGTATGTGTTGGATAGGTATTCAATATAAGAGACGTAATCCATATTACCTGCGTTCCAAAAGGATACAGAACCCGGGCAGAACGTCCGGAATGCACATTGTCCCTTCCAAGAAGATGGATGAGTTTCCTCCTGTGTCTGCCTCCGGAGTATCAAAGAAGTACGCACGCAATACCGAAATCCAGCCTGAGTTCAGGTGGCCTGGCGATCGTCGTGGGGAGTTTGCCGGAAGTCTCCGCAGGGCAGTTTCTGAAACTGCAGGGACACTGAGATCGGCATCCCAAACATGGTTCGCAGTTCAAAGCGGAAGTGTGCGAACAAACCTTGCCGGCATCCGGGGCTATCTTGGCTCAGGCATGATCGATCAAAGGCATTGGTCCAAAGCTGGCGAAGCGGATCATTGGAAAATTCCATGGAATGGACGAACTTTAAGATCTTACACGACTTGCAAACCGCACAAACCAGGAAAATCTCTGGTGAAGCCAAAACGTCCCTAAACGCCACAAATCCGCAAACCGTTTAGTGCCAGTTAGAGCGTGTCTGCAGACACGCTTTATCAATGATTGCGGATAGCCACGCTTAGCTTGTTTCATCGTGGAACGAGGTGGCGCGTTCATGATCACAAGCCAGGCGACGCTAAAATAGAAAGCAAGATAGAATTCCAATAGGCGTGTGAATAGCAAACTCGCTCCAAAAAGTTGTTTGAGATCCGAGACATTTGGTAATGAGAATTTATGACATTATTGCCACCCTAGGTCCCGCCAGTGATGCTGAGGCAGTATGGAGATCCATGCTGGCAGCGGGAGTGACGGCTTTTCGTTTGAACACTTCCCATCTGGATATGGGGCAGCTTTGGGCGTGGCTGGATCGGCTAAGTACACTACCGACCACAGCGTTTTTTCTCCTCTCACTGTGCGGCATGGACCGATTTCACTGTGCGACTTGACCGATATATGCAACGTTGGGACTGCTCAGGTTTTGAAGGCGGTGAAACCCAATGGCGAGCTTCAGCTTCACCTTGGACGGGTTGTAGAGGTCAAACACTGGAACATGAAACGCGAAAAACCGGCACGCTAAGGAGAATTCCCTGCATTAATTCGCTTTGTGCGCTTCAAATTCACAGTAGTGTTATCATCCCCTATGACCACAGCAACCGCTGAAGCGCGGCCAAATATCGCCCTCATCAAGTAGCGCTTGGCAAAACTCGATTGAACTAACCATACGAGTAGTTCGGGGGCAGAAAACATCCGTGGCAAATGTCCTTTTTACAGGGGCAACAAGGACAAAACAGGTTGCATGAAAAACAGGGCAGGCCTGACAGCCTGCCCCGTTTGCTTGCTCATGACAACATCTGCGCTACGGTGAAGCGGCCATCCTCACCGCGGCGGAAGAATCGTGATCGTGGACACCGGTGACCAGTCACTCCAGTTGCCAGCTGCATCCTTCACACGCACCTTCCAGTAATAGGTGCCTCGGATGCCCCCCGGCAATCGTCGAGACGTGAGACGCTGATCGATGGTATACAAGGGGCTCAGGAAATCGGGGTTGTCATCGATCTGGAATTGGTACAACACCGCTCCGCTGACAGCCTTCCAGCGGAACAGCGGCACGCCGCGCAGGGTTGTCCCATTCGTTGGGGAGGTCGAAGACGGAGGCGGGGGACCAAGGGTATCCAGCGTGAAATACCGGGAAGCACTCCAGTTGCCTGGTTCGTTCGCGATGTTGTACGCCCGCACCCGCCAATAGTACTTCCCATCCACCAAAGGCGTGTCGAAGGCAAAAGTTGGATCCGTCACGAAATCGGAATCGACATTTTGCATGAAAGCACTGTCGGTGGCAAACTCGATCTCGTACCGGCCAGCGTTGGTAACGACATTCCAGGTAAAGATGGGCATCGAATTATTGATATAGCCATTTCGAGGAGGCAATAGTAATATTGGCTTGTAAGGAATAGCGGCTTGCTTTTGAATTGTATAGAAATCGCCGGTATTGAAATCGCCGTTACCTGCACCAGAGCCACCCAGGGGGAGATTAGATGTATCTTTGATGGTGTCGTTATCGACCACATCCAATCGGATTGTGCCATTGCCTATCCCTGTGTTCACAGTCACCGTGTAAGTTGTTTCCGAACCACTCACACCCGTGAGGAAAGCGCCGATGACATCTGCGGTGGTGAGAATGAAATCGCCTGTATCTACAGTTGTAACGGGTTCTGAGAAGGTGACAGTGAAATCCACGCTGGGGGCGCCCGTGGGGGTAGAGGAAACACAAGTAATGCTGCTTACTGTTGGAGCAGTCATATCCACCACAACTGTGCCCGGACTGCCAACGACCGCTGATATATTGCCCGCCGCATCTTTTGCCCATGGATAAAGGGTATACGTGCCTTCGCTCGCAACTGTATACGTGGAGGGAGCCGAGCCAGACCAACCGCCTGCATCGGCAGATGGTGACGTCGACGACTCGGTAATCAGGTAGCCAGTGACGCTTGTATCGTCAGAAGCTGCGAAAGTGGTTATTGGAATATTGAGGCTATGGCTGGGTGTGGTTGCGGCGAACGTATCGACTATGGGCGGAATGACGTTTACTACCACTGTAACCGGATCACCCAAGGCCGCCGAAACATTGCCTGAGGTATCTTTTGTCCACGGGTAAAGGGTATATGTGCCTCCACTGACGACAGTATATGTCGAAGGAGCTGTGCTGTTCCAGCCATCTGCATCCGCAGACGGTGGTGTGGATAATTCGGTGATTTTGTAGCCAGCTATCCCAATATTGTCCAGCGCTGTGAGGGCAGTTATGGGAATATCGAGGCGATTGGTGGGTGTGGTCGCGGAAAAGGTGTTAACGGCAGGTGCGATCTTGTCGATCGTATAGACCTCACCGCCGGTGAATGGCAGATTTCCAAGCAGGTTCCCGGCAGGGTTAGTAATTGTGGCAGTGGCACGCACATCCAAACGAAGAGTACCGCTGCCTGAACCAGTGTTGACCGTAACAATGCATGTTGACCCGAAAGTACTTACATCTATAATAGATGCGCCGGTGATGCCAGTGCCGGTGAGGGCAAAGTCATTGAATGGCGCGATTGTATCCACGTTCGTCACCGATTCGGAGAACGTGACGGTGAAGTCCACGCTGGTAAGATTCGCAGGGTTGGTATTGACGCGAGTAACGGAAGTGACAATTGGAGCATATTCATGTGCGCCGATATCGCAGTGTGCACCTTGTGGACGGATTACTCCGCGCTGGTCTGTTGCCGTGCAGGTGGCATCGTTGCCCGTATCGATGGCCGATGAACCTGGCAGCAAGGCAAAACTTTGAGTATAGCCGCCATGGTTCGCCAACGGACCCAGCTTTGGATCGGCATCAATGATATTCGTGCATGTGCCGCCGGCCGGGCAGCCACTCTGTATGACGCTATCGCTAATAACGGGGGTAGTGGTTCCAACATAAAATTCAGAGCTGTTCCCCCATAAAATACTATTAAGAATTATGGGGTTGGAATCATACAGATGAATTCCACCACCAGATGCGGCTGTGTTGCCGTTGAAGGTTACGCTGCTCAATCTTGGATCAGCCCTAGAAACACATAAGCCGCCCCCGGAGTTGCTGGCGCTATTTCCGCTGAAGGTTATATTTGTCAATATTGAATTACCGTTATAGTTCATCATCCCGCCGCACTTATCCGTGGCGGTATTGCCTAGAAAAGTTGCATTTGAAATTGTGAAAGTACCGTATTCGAAAATGCCTCCTCCAATCCGCGCATGGTTATTGCTGAAAATTACATTTTTAAGCGTCGCGCTAGATCCTTGTGCAAATATTCCTCCCCCCTCGCCATCCGCAGAGTTCTCGCTGAAAGTTACATTTGTTAGCACCATGCCCCCGCCGTTAAGGTTCCGAATCCCCCCACCTTGACCTTCAGTTCTATTGTGATCAAAAATGGCATTTGTTAAGGTTAAACTAGTGCCTGTGTTTGCTTGTAATTGTAATCCGCCTCCATTAACTGCATCATTTTCGATAAACACTACATTTGTCACGATTGGATGACCGTTATCTCTGACATACATGCCGCCGCCTGAGCCGGCGACATTG
>JBAVVF010000818.1:0-3332 GCA_049697155.1 Anaerolineales bacterium | reverse complement strand
CCTCCTTCCCGGAGGAGCTGGCCGGCTCGATCACTTCGGTCGAAGATCCCCTGCAGACGGCCTACACCATCGCGAACTTTCAGCGCATGGACATCAAGGATTCGCAGGAGATCCTGCAGATCGATTCGGTGGCCGAAAAGCTGAAGAAGCTGATCGGACTGCTGGTCCGCGAAGCCGAGGTCCTGCAGCTCGGGCAGAAGATCCAAAACGAGGCGCGCGGCGAGATCGAGAAGGTCCAGCGCGAGTATTTCCTGCGCGAGCAGATGAAAGCCATCCAGAAGGAGCTCGGTGAGAAGGACGAGCAGGCCGCTGAGACCGAGGAGTTCCGCAAGAAGATCGACGAAGCCAAAATGCCCGAAGAGGCGGAGAAACAGGCCCGGCGGGAGCTCGAACGTTTGTCACGGCTGCCCTCTGCCGCCGCTGAATATGGCGTGATTAGAGGCTACCTGGATTGGCTCGCTTCATTGCCCTGGTCCAAGGGTACGCAGGACAATCTCGATATCAAGCATGCGCGCGAGATCCTGGATAAGGACCACTATGGACTGCAGGACGTCAAGGAGCGCATCCTCGAATTCCTGGCCATTCGCAAGCTGCGCATCGATCGCAAGGACGAAACGAAGACGCCCTCCGATGACAAGATCCGGCGCGAGCGCGAAGGCGTGATCCTGTGCTTTGTGGGACCTCCGGGGGTCGGCAAGACTTCACTCGGGCAGTCCATCGCGCGGGCCATGGACCGCAAATTCGTGCGGGCATCGCTGGGCGGTGTGCGCGATGAGGCGGAGATCCGCGGCCATCGCCGCACCTATATCGGTTCGATGCCCGGGCGCATCCTGCAGGCTCTGCGCCGCATCGAGTCAAGAAACCCTGTCTTCATGCTCGATGAGATCGACAAGCTGACCTTCGACTTCCATGGCGATCCGGCCTCGGCCCTGCTGGAAGTGCTCGATCCGGAGCAGAACACGGAATTTCGCGACAATTACCTGGAAGTGGCCTATGACCTTTCGCAGGTCTTCTTCATTACCACGGCCAACACCCTGGAGACCATTCCGGGACCGCTGCGCGACCGCATGGAGATCATCTTCCTTTCGGGCTATACCGAAAGCGAGAAGATTGCCATCGCCACAGGTTACTTGATCCCGCGCCAGATCCGTGAGAACAGCCTTCGTGAGAATGAAGTCAGCTTTACGGATGAGGCTCTGCGCAAGATCATCCGCGAATATACGCGCGAGGCCGGTGTCCGAAATTTGGAGCGAAAGATCGGCGCAGTCTGTCGCAAAGTTGCCACGCGCATCGCGGAAGGCAAGCTGGAAGAGACGAAAATCACGCCCGCGCTGGTCGAGGAATTTCTCGATCATCCCATCTTCCAGGCGACCGAGGAGCTCAACCAGCGCACTTCCATGCCGGGCGTGGTTCCCGGACTGGCGTGGACGCCCTACGGCGGCGACGTGCTGTTTGTGGAAGCGACGAGCATGCCCGGCGGCAAAGGCTTCCAGGTGACCGGCTCGATCGGAAATGTAATGAACGAATCGGCGCGGGCCGCGCTTTCCTTTGTTCGGTCGCGCGCCAAGCAACTGGGTCTCGAGACGGACTTCTTCAACAAGTCGGATATTCATCTGCACATTCCCTCGGGTGCTCAGCCGAAGGATGGACCCTCCGCCGGCGTGACCATCGCGACCTCTCTGGTGTCGCTGGTTTCCGGTCGCAAGGTCAAGCCGCGCGTCGGCATGACGGGTGAGATCACCTTGCGCGGCCAGGTTTTGCCGATCGGCGGTGTCAAGGAAAAAGTGCTGGCCGCGCATCGCAACGGGCTGCGGACCATTATCCTGCCCAAGCGCAATGAACAGGATATCGATGACGTCCCCGACGAGATCAAGAAAACGATGAAATTCATTTATGTGGAAACCGTGGATGATGTTCTCAAGGCAGCCCTGGAGGCCAATCACAAATCGACGCGCCGGAACGAAACAACGAAAAAGAAACCTGCTTCAAGGAAAACAAAGACCAATGGCAAAAATACTGCTCGCCGAAGATGATGTGACCATGACCTCCCTCCTGAAAACTCTTCTGAATATGGAGGGTTTCGAAGTCCTGGCGTTGAATGTCGATGCTGATGTACCCGCTGAAGTGCAGCGGGAAAAGCCGGATGCGCTTTTTCTGGACGTGCATTTTGGCAATCAGAGCGGCGTTGATATCATCGAAGCTATTCGGAAGAATAAGGATCTTTCCAGTTTGCGGGTTGTCATGACCTCCGGCATGAACATGCGGGAGGAATGCATGCAGGGTGGTGCCAGCGCGTTTCTGCTGAAACCGTTTTCGCCCGAAGACCTGATCCGCCTGTTGAAATAATCCATTGAACTGCCGTGAGCACTCCGTCGATTCAAATCCGTGAATTTCGCTTTCCGGCCGACTACGAAGCCGTGTATGCATTGTGGGCGAGCATGGAAAAAGGGGTCAGGATCGGCCGTTCCGATACCCTGGCAGAGATCGAAAAGAAGATTGGGCGCGACCCCGACCTGTTCCTCGTCGCGGAAACAGGCGGCTGCATCATTGGGTCGGTCATTGGCGGATTCGATGGCCGCCGCGGCCTGATCTATCATCTGGCCGTTGCAGCTGAGTATCGCGGCCAGGGACTTGGTTCACGCCTGATGGATGAAGTCGAGGCGCGGCTGCGTGCGAAAGGCTGTTTGAAGTGTTATTTGATGGTCACGAAGGATAACACTGAAGTGGTGCATTATTACGAGCAGCGCGGCTGGAAACCTGTCGACAACGTCCACCTGTATGGGAAAGAGCTGCAATGACGATCCGTTTCGGGATCCTGACCTTGTCCGACCGGTCGGCGCGCGGCGAACGGGCCGACGCCTCCGGCCCCGCGCTTGCGAATCTGATCCAGGCGGAGGGCTGGTCGGTTGTCAAACAATCCCTGCTCCCCGACGAGGAAACGGCCATCGCCGCAATCTTGATTTCCTGGTCCGACAGCGGTGAACTCGACGTGATCCTGACCACAGGCGGGACCGGCTTCTCGCCGCGGGATGTCACGCCCGAAGCGACCCGGGCGGTCATCGAGCGCGAAGCACCGGGTCTCGCCGAGGCGATGCGGGCCGCCAGCCTGAAGATCACCCCGCATGCCATGCTGTCGCGGATTGTGACCGGCATCCGCAGGCAAACCCTGATCATCAACCTGCCGGGCAGTCCCAAAGGCGCGGTCGAGAACCTGCAGGTTGTCCTGCCGGTGCTGGCGCATGCCGTTCAACTGCTGCGCGAAGATCCCGCCTCTGAGTCCACTCACTGATCTCTGTTCTATTCTCTACTCCCTGCCTCTTGTAGTATAATCC
>JBAVVF010000817.1:0-2381 GCA_049697155.1 Anaerolineales bacterium | reverse complement strand
GATAATTTATATCTCTGCGGAAGCGGAGTCCACGGCGGAGGGGGAGTCAGCGGCGCGGCGGGAAGGAATGTGGCGAAGGTATTGAGGTAAAAGCGGCCGGCTACGCTTTCCGTGGTTAGCGTGCCGATCAATCAAGGCTTTTGATAGACGCGGACGTAATCCACGTACAGGAATTGAGGAAATACCGTGGTTTCGTCCGGATACCCGGGCCAACGGCCGCCCACTGCCAGGTTCAGAAGGATAAAGAAGGGATGGTCGAAGATCCACTCATCCGGGACGTCTTCGGCCGTCACCTGGAAGTATTGCTCGTCGTCGAAGTACCAGCGGATCTCGTTCTCCTCCCACTCGATCGCGTAGACGTGAAAGTCATCCTTGAGCGACTCGGCCGGGACGGTCAGGCTGGACCCGACTCCACCGCCGCCCGAATAGCCGGGCGCGTGGACCGTGGCGTAGATCTGGTCCGGTTCCCGGCCGATGAATTCCATGATGTCGATCTCCCCGCAGCCGGGCCAGGCCTTCCGGTTGATATTCTCGCCAAGCATCCAGAAGGCGGGCCAGATGCCCTGCCCGTGCGGGAGCTTCATCCGGGCTTCGATCCGGCCGTACTGCCAGGCATACAACCCCTGGGTCTTGATGCGGGCCGAGGAATACTCGCGCCCGCCGATCAGCTCAGGCTCCTCCCGCGCCTCGATGACCAGCATCCCGTCCTCTACGCGGACGTTTTCGGGCCGATCCGTATACGCTTCCCACTCCTGGTTGCCCCAGCCGCCGCCCCCCAGGTCGAACGTCCAGTTTTTCAAATCCAGTTCCGGGCCGTCAAACTCATCCTGCCAGGCCATTGCCCAGCCGGTGCGTTCCCATTCCGGGGTCGGGGAAGGCAGCGGGGTTGGGACCGGTGTGGAGGTGGGTACCGGCGTCGGCGCGACACAGGCGCCCAGCAGAAAAACAAGGCAAAGAAAAAGGGGAAGTGTTTTGTTCATGGGAATCCTTTGCCATAGTATAGCTTCAAAAACAAACCTCCGAAGCCTTTCGGCTCCGGAGGTTAAGTCTGACAATCAGGGAGGGGTTAAGTATTTTCCTGGGAAATTTCCTTGACCACTTCCGCCGTCCTGCGCGGCTCATTGACGCGGGTCGCCACGTCCGCCTGGGAGATGATTCCCACCAGCTTCATGTTCTCGCCCACGACCGGGATGCGCCGCAGCTGGAACTGGGCCATGGCGCTCATGGCCTTCTCCACATCATCGTCCGCCCGGCAGGTCACCAGCTTCTTCGACATCACATCGTTGACCTGGGTCGTGCGCGGGTCGAGCCCGTCGGCCAGGACTTTCAGGACCAGGTCGCGGTCGGTCACGATGCCGACCAGGGTTTTGGAATTGCTGCCATCGATAACGAGCACCGGACCGATGTCTTCCTTTTTCATCAGCCGGGCCACTTCCGTCACGCTGTCGCCCGGTGTACAGCACACCAGGTCTTCCGTCATAATGTCACTGCACCTTGTCATAAGAATCTCCTTCTCTCTTGTTACTCAAATCAGAAACTTTCAGATCCGGTATCAATATGTTCTGGGAGGAGGCAGGGCCCGCCGGTTGCCGCCGAGCAGGAATGTCAATATCACGCCTGCTACAAATCCGCCGATGTGAGCCATATACGCAACGCCACCTTCGCTGCCGGAGCCAGCACCAAATACACTGATCTGGCTGAAGATCTGGATGACGATCCAGAAGCCGATCACGATCAGCGCCGACATGGGCGTGACGAAACGCCCGAGCAAAACGTTGACCCGCCCGCGCGGGAACATCACAAGGTAGGCGCCCAGCACACCGGCAATCGCTCCGGAGGCTCCCACGTTGGGCACGGCGGAGGTCGCGTTGATCGCCATCTGGGCGAAGGTTGCTGCCAGCCCGCACAGAACATAAAACGCCAGGTACAAGCCATGTCCCAGGCGGTCTTCGACGTTATCGCCAAAGATCCATAAATAGAGCATGTTGCCCAGCAAATGAGCCCAGCCTGCATGCATGAACATGGATGAGAAAAGGGTGACAAACTCCCCGACCGGGTCCGCCAGAAAGCGGGAAGGCACGAAAGCCCAACGTTGAATGAAGGCTTCACCGTTGTTCAGTTCCAAAAAGAAAATCAGCACATTGATCGCAATCAAGACATAGGTGACCAGCGGAGTGATCCTGCGGGCACTGTTATCGTCGCCGATTGGAAACATAGATGTTCTCCTCTCCGTAAGATTGACAGAGGCGTGGATTTACCCGCCCCTCTTACAAAACATAACGTCGCCCCGAAAAATCTGTTATATCGCATAGCTGAAATAAAAACATCCGGGTCCTTTCGGGCCCGGATGTTTTACTGCGTACAATTCTATTTCGCCACCC
>JBAVVF010000816.1:0-7497 GCA_049697155.1 Anaerolineales bacterium | reverse complement strand
GAACAACTCCTCCGCACTGCTCAACGATGCATTCACCGTTACTGTCACACCCTAGAGTAACAGGACCGTCCCAGGTCCGTGAAATAGAGAGGACATGTTTACCGGAGCAGGTCAAGCACATGCCCTCGGTCTTCTTCCCCCGAAGATGGTCACAAACCTCTTACAGACTCTGACGCATTGAGCAAGAGAAGTCGGACTGTAGGGTTTACCAGTTCTCATCCCATCCCCCTTTGTAAATCCTCCCTGTCTCATCTTGCGAGACAGGGAGGATTGCATGATTTACTTACTCTTCTTTTCGTTCTTGAGTTTCCGCTTCTCCTTTATGTTGAGCTTCGGCTTCTTCCGCTGTTCCTTATTGCCTCTATCCTTTTTGCCAGTAGCACCCATAACTATTTCTCCTTTCGTATTCTTGATTTGCTGCTGCATGTCTACCCACAGTAGCCGACCGACCCTATTTTAACAGACAACGCCTTCAAGGATAAGCCTGATCATGCAGTCCACTTCCCGGGTGGTCCCCGACTGAGTAGCCGAGAATGCGCCAAGAGCTTTGAGAGGTGCCGCCTCGCCCGGCTGCCCGGAAGTATACGCTTCGCCAAGGCGGTCAAAGCGCGTACTCAACCGGTAAATCCGGATGGGAGCCGCTATTGCAGTGTGATTGGGGGAGTCGACCGCCATCTGGTCCCAGTTCTGACGAAGAGTGGCAAGCAGAAACTCCAGATCCGTGGTGTCATCGATCAGGAAAAGCACCCGGCTGATCGGAAACATATCGAGGAGCAGTCCCAGCTCATACAGGCAGCCCTGATTGGATTGGGAAAATCCGAACAGGCTCATCGCGACCGCGTCGGAATTGCGCAAGAGGGCATGGACAGCCGGCTTCCAAACCGAGTCATTGCAGAGCAGGGTGTTTGTCGGATAGGTTCCGGACCAGGTAGGAAAGTACTGGAAGGCTTGTAGTTCCCGTTCAAGCTTTTCCGGCGAATCGGCAACCTGATCCGCTTCCCCCCTTTTCACCAGCGACTCCATGTCCACGGTGAATTCTCCACCGCGCAGGAATTGGATGGTTCCCAGGAATCGCCAGATCAGGCCCAGCCCGCTCAGAATGGACACCAGGTTGGTCCCGGAATTGAACACCCACAGGGCCAGGAGCTGCAGGGGTTTGTTCGCAGCCACCCGCCGCCGCAGGGTAAAAGCGACAATCGCAAACAGCACGCCATAGGCAAGCAGGCTGGCTGCCGCCAGTCCCAGCAAAACAAAGGCTGTACTCTGGCTGGTCAATGCCAGCACTCCGCTGCGGATGGCAACAAAGATGATGACTGCGAGCAATATCAAATTCAGCGCGGCCCAGACAATGATCGTCCAGGAAGTCGGATGGCGGCGAGGATTGGCAGCGAAGAAGGCGGCCAGCAGTCCGAGCGCCGAACCGCAGAGAAGTTCGGTGGGCACAGATAATGGAATGCGCAGCACGGCGGCTGTCGCTGAAAGCACCGAGAAGGATAGCCAGAGGAACAGCGCGCCCACAGCAAGATTGACCACGTATCCCTGATAATGCTTATAGGCCCGTTTCAACACAGCTTCAGCCCCAGCAGAGAGAGCCGGCGTGCTATTCATGTCGAACACCTGATATGCAAACGGCTGGGAAGGCAGACTGCGGCGCTTCGTGCCCGGCAGATCGGTCTCGGCTGTCAGCACAACTGCACCGCGACTTTTTGCGGAGGAGGCGCGCATCTTCCTGCCCAGCGATTTACCAAGGCGGCGGCTCAGCAGGGCGAACGAAATGAACGCCGTGAAAAGAAGGAACGTCGCGATGCCTGTAAACTGATCAGTCTTCGAAACCTGCGGGGAGAAGATCGCCAGTGCAAATACTCCGAGCACAATGATCATCCCGATCAGTGCCACAACCTTGCTTTGAACCGGTTTTCTGCGCATTGTCTGCCCACCAATCTTTTCAATATTGACCGATTGAGACTGCCAGATTCAGTCTGGCTAGTGCCAGCCGCCCGTCCGTGTGCGATTCCTGATTTCATCCTGTAAGGCCGAGAGCATCTCCAGGAAGGACTCTTTGTCGGCAGGATTTTCATTCGTAGCCTTTTCCTCGAGCCGCGCCAGCAAATAAACAACCCATGAAAGCCATGTGCGCGGATTGCTCTGGGCCGCCGACATGGTCGCGGCAGCTTCATTGATAATATCGCGGAGTTCTTCTTCTCTGCTCATTTGGCAGCCTCCTGGGTTTATAAACAGGTCAGGGTATTTTTATTGTATCACCTGGCTCTGCAGATCAAGTCTTAATCATCCCCAACGCTGAGTCCAGGTCAGCCAGGATGTCGTCAGCGGATTCGATGCCCGTCGAAAGCCTCACCAGTCCGTCGGGAATCCCGATGCGGGCCCGTTCCTCGGCAGTCAGGCTGCGGTGCGACGAAGTCGCGGGATGCAGGATCAGTGAATAGATGTCGCCCAGGGAAGTCGCAGGCAGGCATAGGGTCAGGGATTCCATGAAACGATAGACCGTTGCTTTGTCCGCGTCTTTGATCTCGAACGAGAGCACACCACCACTGCCTTTGCCTTCGAAGAGACGCCCGGCTAAATCGTGCTGCGGATGAGCGGACAGGCCTGGATAGTTCACCTTTGTCACGCGCGGATGCGAGCTCAGCCATTCGGCAACCAGCTGTGCATTCCTGCACTGCTGGTGCATCCGCAACGGGAGAGTCTTCAGACCGCGCAGCGCCAGCCAGGCTTCGAACGGGCCCAGCACACTTCCCACCAGCTTATTCAGCTCAAATAACCTGCTTTTGTTTTCGGCAGAAGCCGCCACAACACCGGCCAGCACATCCCCATGACCGGAGAGATATTTGGTGGCGCTGTGAATCGCATAATCTGCGCCATGCTTGAGGGGATTCAGGAGATAGGGCGAAGCAAAAGTATTATCGACAAGCAGCGAGACGCCCTGTCCATGCGCCAGTGCGGCCAGCGAGGACACATCCGCGACCTTCAGCAGAGGATTGGAAATCGTCTCGACCAGCAGAGCAGCAGGGTGAGTTTCCCGGAGAGCTGTCTCCACCTCCTCCAGGTTGGAGACATCCACCATGCGGATATCGACTCCCAGGGAAGCCAGCAGGCCGCGCAGAAGGGTGAAGGTCGCCCCGTAAAGATCGAGCGCAGCCACAACCGAAGCCCCGGCTCTGGCTCCCGCAGCGAGCAGGCAGGCATGGATGGCCGCCATGCCCGAGCTGTAGGCCTGCGCCGCTTCGGCTCCCTCCAGGCTGGCAACGGCCGCTTCGAAGGCGGTCACCGTCGGCGTGGCATAGCGTGAATAGACATATCCCTGCTTCGAGCCGGCAAAGACCGCGTCCAGATCATCCATGCTCTCATAGATGTAGGTTGTTGAGGGAAAGATGGGCGTCGAAACGGGGGTGTAATCGGCGGCCGGAGCGCGCTCACCTGAATGGACTGCGCGCGTTTGAAAGCTCTTTTGAGATGGATTTTTCATGGTTTCATCCTGCGCTGACATAGTCTGTTCTCCTGTTTCACCAAAGCATTATTTGTTTCAGTTGTTCTCTTCCGGTTCCGCCCCACGTGCAAGCACGGTTTCTTCGGGAGGCTTGCGCAGCGAAGAGACCATGGCAAGGATGACGACGACCAGCACCAGTCCGCCGATGCACAGAAAACCATTGGGGCCGATCAATAAAAGCAGGGCCGCGAGACCCCTTGCACGGGCACTTCCACCGATTTGTCCCTCTGCCTGCAGGTCGGCCTGCAGTCCCCGGACAAACCACCAAAAAAAGCTGCTCCCACAGAGGGTAATCGCAGAAAGAATAACGGCCGACGTGATCACCCGGCGGCGGCTGATCGGTCTGATGGTCCTTTGAAAATCCGGACCCAGGCGATCGTGCAAAGCTTTCAGCACTGATTCGGAGTTTTCCCTGCCAACAGTCGTGCTGATTTTCTTTTCATCCCCAGCCTTGTTCGCTCCGATGATTTTCAGGGACTCGCCAAAAAGTATTACGGACATGATATTCGAAAGCAAAACATGGTTAACATTCATCAAATGGAATTTGCTTTTGATCTGATCGAATTGCTTCTGCGTCACTCCCAGCCGGACCTCTTCCAGCACCTGCGCGGCTTTGTTGGGCAGCACGTCGAATGCCAGCAGGTTATTTCCTTCCAGGTAGATAATACTTGCCACGTACTTTCGAGGAGTCAGCCAGACTTTGGGCAATGGCGTTCCCTGGACGGGTCCATAAGATACAGGCGGGGCAGTTTCAGTCCCTGGCGCTGGCGCAGCTTCCACCTTCGCTGGCACGGGCGGCTCCACCGCAGGTGTCGGAGCTGGAGATGACATTGGAGGAGCTACAGTCCCTGCCAGCTTTGCAAGCTGTTCGCGAGCTTGTGGATGATTCGGGTTGATGCTCAGGACCTTTTCCAGACAAAATCGTCGCTGCTCCCCGCTCACCAACGCAGACATCCACAACCAGGCAGTCTCGTTCCGGGGATCGTCGTTGAGCACTTCGGTCAGCAGTTTCTGACCGGTCTGCCTGTCACCTGCTTTGATAAGACTGATTGCTTCCTGCAGTTTGTTGACTGTCATGCGGGACTCCATGCAACGCAGAAGTGATCCTAACGCGAGTAGTGCGCGATATATTCGGGGACAGGAACATCCTCATTGAGCAGCTCGTCCCGGATGGGCGCCAGGGCTTGCTCCTGCAGAGGCAGGATACCCGCCCAAACGGGCAGTGCGTAATCCTGTGGATCATCCCCCACCGGGCCCATGCGGACCTTTGCCGAGGCCTCGTCGATCCTGATGGAGACCACCCGCGTGGCATTCAGCTCCTTGCGGTTGGGAAGACGTACCTCCTCCCAGCGACCCGGGATGAGGTGATCTGTGATTGCTTTCAGCGCCGACAGCTTCTCCTGCTCAGCCTCCACCGGCCGGCCTCTGCCGAACAGCACCACCGATCGGTAGTTCACGGAATGATTGAACACGGAGCGCGCCAGCACCAGGCCGTCCACGATCGTTGCCTCGACGCAGACGGGGTGACCCATCTCGATGTGCTTGAGCAGACGGCTGGCTTTGGCGCCATGCAGAACGATGCCGTCCTTGACTCTGGCAAAGTTGATCGGGATCACATAGGGCTGGCGCTTTTCGACAAATCCGACGTGACAGATCAGGGCTTCATCCAGAATCTGATAGATGGTCGCGCGGTCGTATTGGGCGCGTTTCGGAAGGCGTTTGATGCGGTTCTTTTCTGTCCTGGCAAATGGGGTCATGGATTTCCTCTGCCTTGAATTTTAGCCTGCAAACGCCAGAATCATCAAATGAAAAAATGTGAAGAGACCGTTCAACAGGGCTCCGGCAACAGCCACCCAGACAGGTCCATCCTTCCGGAGCAGGCTGAGAATGCCGAACACGGTCCCCACCCCGGCCGGAAGGACCAGTAACAGAAAAGTCAGTACCTTTTCGGCCGTCAGGGACATACCTACCAGGGTCGCTTCAATGAACGTCAGCAAAATCCATAGGATCAGGACTAACCCAAACAAAAGCAGCGAACCATGCGACAAACTTAGCCTCAGATAGTCTCCTTAAATAATTCTAAATTCAGAAAGCAACCGGGACTTGTAGAATAAATCAGCGCTTAATTCGTTATTACTTACAAGGAATATCTAATGACGCTTAACGTATTTTTCTTCCTTGGGCTGGCCGCATGGCGATTTGCATCGCTGATCGCCAATGAGGATGGCCCCTGGCAGATTTTCAAACGCCTGCGCCAGCGCGCAGAACAATGGTGTAACAGCTACCGATTTTGCCGCGAGCTGGGTCTGTACGACTTGTTTGCATGTGAATGGTGCAATTCGATCTGGATCGGCATAGGTCTGACAATACTTTACATCTGGATCGGCGAGGCGATCTTATACCTGGCCCTGCCCTTTGCGCTTTCGACCGTCGCGATCGTTATCAAGTATATCGTGCAGCTCCTGCAGACTGCCCAGCAGTTCCTGGATAATGCAAACAAGGCTCAAAGGTAACCGACAACTGTTCCATTATTGACAAGGATCAATTCTCCGCGCCCATAACAAAGCCGACGATCAATCAAAGACCTGGTTCCTGACAAATGGACTGCGAATGAATTTCCAGAACATTTTCCACGATTCTCTCCAATAAACCTTTGACATCCGTAAGTCCATGGATTGTACCCATTGACGTGCTCAAAAGCCGTCTTATCCTGCCGCATCTGACTCGATCTTACAAAATATTACCTGCTCCTCATGGAGGTCCACATATGTAACTCTCCAGCCTGCCTCCAGCCATAACAGGGCGCGCGCGTGCTCCTCCGGATCATTGGACCACCAGGCCCTGAGCTGCAGTGCAGAAGCAGGCAGCGGTGAGCGGATGATCTGCTCGATTTCCCCGAAGGTAAGCAGTACCTGCTCTTCTCCTTGCTGCGCCAGCCAGTTTGCCAGGGCAGCATAACGGCTGCGGGCCCTGACTTTCCCGATTCTTGATCTCTTTTTGTCTTCAGCATCAGCCTGATAAGCCGGCGGCTCCTCGCGGGCGGTATGCGGCATCTCCTTCTCTTCACGCTGCTCAAGGAGCGAATTGATGACGCTGCCACCTTGCTGCTTCTCGTAATCTCGATAGCGGCTTCTCAACCAGTTTGCACAATATTTAAGCTCCTGCCGGCTTCTCGGGGAGATCTCACAGCGGAAGTGAGCCAGATCATTGCGCGTTTGTCGGATCCGCACGAGCAGATCATAGAGCGGCTCCTTGTCGACGTTGAGGATGGGAGCACAGAACCTCCAAATGTCCCGGGACATTAGAAGGTTGATGTAATCGCCCAGATTCAGATCTTCGAAGGCTTTCGCGTTCCTGGCGCTGGAGCGCTTCCCGCGCGGCGCCGACGGTTTCGCGGCTGTCTCTTCAGGCTCAGCCGGGTCCGAGGCATGCTTACGGACGGCGTACGTCCTTTTGATCAGTTCCTTGATAATGAATTCGATATCCTCGACGTGCATCAGGTCTTCGGTTCGATTCCGCAGAAACCGCGAGGCGTCATAACTGGTCACAACCCCCACGACGTAGCCTTCCGGCTCAATGATGACGACGGCATTTGTAGGCTTCAATTCATCCAGCAGATCGAACAGGTCATCTTCGCGGTAGTGGATGGGTGCATCGACGATGGCATCGCAAACGAACAACTGGTCCAACGTTGCATTAAAGCTGCGGGCCGCACGCATGATACTTTCATACGTGATCATCCCCTGGAGTTTCCCGTTCTCATCCACAACCGGCAGCTGGCTGAAATCATGCTCGATCATCAGGTCGAGGGCTTCCGTCACAGTATCGGTTTTTTGAATGACGATTACAGTTCCCTGATTTTCGAGCAGGTGCTCCACGGAATATGGCATGCCAGTATCCTTTCACGAGGGTTTCGTGAGCACGTTACGACAAGTTCGATCCATAAGCCTTCTGTGCGGCGGTGCAGCACGGTTGGCAGTGTCTGCCAGCAA
>JBAVVF010000815.1:0-5105 GCA_049697155.1 Anaerolineales bacterium | reverse complement strand
GTATAAACCTTCAAGCGATGATAGATTCCCGATCGTAGTGGGAAGGTTCCCTGAAAGATGATTACCGTTCAGCTCCAGATAAAACAGGCTGGCAAGATTCGTTAATTCTGGGGGGAACTGCCCTGTTAATTGATTATCAGACAAAGAGAGAAAATGGAGATTGCTTAAGCTGCCTAATTCTGAAGGAATGCCGCCGGACAATTGATTGCCATCCAAAAATAGATATCGAAGGTTTAACAGGCTGCCCAGTTGGAGTGGAAGAGTACCGGTCAATTGGTTATTCCATAAACCCAGGTAGGTTAGTCCGCCCAGGTTGCTCAGTTGAGCAGGAATACTGCCGGACAGTTGATTTTGTCCCAAAGTCAGCGTCTCAAGATAAGGTAAATCTATCCACGCAATCGAGGAAAGCGTACCAACCAAATTATTGTTTGATAGATGAATTTGAGTAACCCTGCCTGCCATGCAAGTCACGCCATACCAATCACAGGGTGTGTTGATGGCAAGCCATGCCATGTTAGTAGTCCAGTTCGGACCGCCGGTGTTTGTGTAAATGGAGACGAGCGCGTTGCATTCCGTCTCAGGGATTCCGACTACCTCAGAGCAGGAAGTGAAAGAATTAGGGATGCTGAAATCCGCATCGATGTACAGGTAACCAGATTCCCAGTATCCTGCTGCTTCTATGTAGTAGGTTTCGCCCGCTGTCACCAAGATCTTGATCTGGGATTGTAGGGAGTCATTACTATCGTCTTGACAAATCACGTTTGTCAGGTTGTCGACGCTCCCAATCCAGACCGCAAGGATGGTATCGTATTCACTTCCAAAGGTGTTCACAGTTAACAATCCGTCAGCAGTGGGGGTGTAACGATACCAAACCGAATTTGTCCCCTGATCTTCAGTTCCGCAAGGAAGAATCGGGTCGCTGACTTCGGTGGTTGCAGAGATTGTGTTTTGCTCATCAGCGTACGGCATTGAGCTAATGGCAATCGCGTTGGCAAAATTGTCATTATCAGGAGGGGGAGGCGGTATGGGCGCTACATCCATCTTCACAGCAAGCGCTGCATGATTCACTTGTGAACAATCATCAATCGTTACTACGCCCTGTCCTTCCAGGTTGCTGCAAGCCTGGTTGAGAGCATTAAATAGGTCAACGTAAGTGGCACCGGAGGTAAGCAGGTTTGTCTGAGCTTCATAGTAAATCTTCACCGTTTTTTCAAGACCAATACCGGTGATGCTGTAACCATTGAAATCGCCGCCCGCGACCATCAAATAGACAGCTTTGTTGTTTACGCCGCTATTGGTATGTACCCCGGCATTATCACTCGATCCATGATAATAGAAAAAGCTATCTGTGGTATCCGGGTTGCCAAAGATAGTTGGATCTTGCATGTTGCGGATCGCACCGTAAACGGGAATGTCTTCTCCCACCTGCCAGTTATAGCCCGTGCCGTCACTTCCGCCGGTATTAGTTTGATCTACGAACTCACCCCACAAATCCGAGAACGATTCGTTGATCGCGCCGGACTGGCCATAGTAAATGAGTCCCGATTCGTTTTGTGTAACACCATGACTGATTTCATGTGCGACAACATCATCGGCTGTCCAGCCATCCCCATAAGTCATCTGTGATCCATTCCAATATGCATTCTGGTAACCGGTGCCATAATGAACAGATGTGATGAGTTCCATGCCGGCATTGTCAATGCTGTCACGCCCATGTAGGTTGGCGTAAAAATTGTAGGTATCCAGCGTATATTGAAATGCAGCTTGCGCATCTGCATCAACATTGCAAAGGCTAGGATCATTCTGCGCGCAAACCAGCGTGCCAGGAAATGCGGAATCATCCATTGAGTGATCCAATGTATAAACGGAAATAAGCGGAGAGCCTAAGGTAAGGGCTACCGTATTTGTCATCATGTTTCCAGTTTGGATTGGATGATCTTCGCCTGGCGAGGCCCACATGTCATCAATTTGGTTGAAACGTAGGAGGACGGCTTTGGTCTGGGCATCTATGAGCACCAGTTCGTTGATAGGCTTATCCACAGCCCGTACTTCTAGCCTCCAGACCAACGCTGGGGCAGTCCCATTTTCTGTATCGAAAATAAACGGGTCATAAAACCATAATTCTGGCGTCGAAGTGGAGAGAATTGAAATATCCAATCCGTTCTTCTTCGCGACCATCTCTAGCGCTGCCTGGATAGCCGCGTCTACGCCTATGGATGGAGAAGGATTATCAAGCGGCGCATCGGTCAATTCGCTAACAATGGTCAGAATATCGTTATGGGCATCCATCTGTACAATGATTTCGCCGCCCAATACGGGAATGTCGTTGACACTTTGTTGGAAGCGCGCTACTGAATTGCCATGATCCAATTCTTTCACGCGCTTGACTTTTAACTCCCTGGCTTCATCCTGTACACCAAACAGTTCACCGCACTCTTTCAAATACCCACGCGCGGCTTGTTCAGGTGAGTTGTCGGTGGAATTTGTGTCCGGGTGCTTGATCGGTTTGTCGCTCTCTGCGCCGACGAAATGGAGCTTGTCCGTGTGTGGGTTTTTTTGCTTGTTGAGACCTTCAGAGTTTAGGCATTTGGTTGCGAGCAGAGCAAAGTCATCATCTACAGCATTCTCTTTGCCAGGCTGGATCGCAGAAACAGGTCTGACTCCAACCATGCTCAACAACAGACTGCACACCGTCAGAGCAGTAAGCAGGCTTAACCAGGCAGTTTTCAGAAAATGTAGCTTCATTTTTCTCCTCCATAATTAGCAATGCAGATTCATGATAGGTATTACGTAGCTGAACAAAACGGATATGGTTTACATCGGTTCATCAGAACGATTGTGCAATACTTAGAGTATAAGAGACTTCAGCTGTGATCTGAAATTGTCTTACAATTGTGAAAACATGACGCTGGGAGAAAACCAGTGTTACTATCAATCCTGTAAGCCTCAATAGGACAGCAATTGATAGTATTAGAAAAGAGATAAACGTTATCGCAATTTACAGTTTAATAATCGCCTTGCTATTTGAATGCGCCGTACAGACCCCACCTACGGGGAAACTTTGATCCTCACTGAGATTGATGCCGACGCTAAAGTTATTGACCTTGCCCAGCATGAGTGCAGCTAGTTGGAGGATTCAATTCGCAGCGAAGAAACTACCAGTACCTTGAGATAGTGGGTAAGTAATCGGATGCAGCTAAGACGCGTGAATCACCTTGCCAAGACAGATACAGGTAGAATGCAATTCAGTTCAACAGGTTTTCCTCAACGAGATGAGACGATATTGATAGTGGAGTCCGGCGACCAGTCACTCCAGTTGCCTGCTGCATCTCGTGCCTTCACATGCCAGTAATACGTCCCTCGGACGCCCCCGGCAGGCGTCGGTGGGTAAGGCGCTGGTCGACGGTATTCAACGGACTCAGGAAGTTTGGGTCGTCTTCGATCTGAAACTCATACAGCACCGCGCCGCTTACAACGTTCCAGCGAAACATCGGAACCCCGCGGACGGAGACACCGTCGACTGGGAGCTTTGAAGCTGGAGGCGAGGGAAGGATGGTATCAATGGTGAAATATCGGGAAGCACACCAGCTACCAGGTAGATCCAGGATGTTGTACGCCCGCACCCGCCAGTAGTATGTCCTGTCTATCAGCGGGACGGTGACTGGGAAGCTCGGACCTCCAACAAAGTACGGATCCACTTAACCTTCCCGAGTTTATGGTCCACGGGTCCCGTTCGTGGTAGACTCGCCTCTAACCTTAACAAATCAGACCACCTTAAACTGACCCATTTCCAACTCTAAAAAGTCTTATCCACCATATCTTGATAGCCCCAAAATACCCGAGACGAGTGACCCGAACGAACCAAACGCAAATCAATTTCGGGAACATCTATCCATAGGAGTTGATATGCCAACTAATCGAACCTATCTTCTCATTCTTGGCATGTTAGTTCTAATTACAACCATAGTTGGTATCGTCGGGGATATTGCCGTTAACCAGATTCCTGATTCATTGAAACCATATTTATGGCTTGCGTGGCCGATGCTTGTTGTGCTTATATTAATCATATATGCCTTAACAGTCGTCCAAACTCGTTTGGAGAACAAGCTTATCAGGGCCAATGAAATTATAACCACCGGAAACAACTTAAGTGGAAAAAGTCATTTCCGCTCCAATCTCTCAAACAGCAACTTCGTGTACGACGTCTTTATTTCAAACAGCCCAGCAAATAATTCCTGGGTAGAACAGGAACTGATTCCTCGTTTGAAGGCAATAGATGTGAGAATCTATGATCCACGCGAGTTTGTAGGCCGCAACAAAGTCGCTGTGATACAAGAATCAGCAGAAAAATGTCGCAGAGTTTTACTTGTGCTTAGCCCATCCTATTTTGAGGATCAATGGGCGCAATTTGGGGATCAATTGTTTCAATTTATGGATCCGGGTTCTGTCAAGAGAAGGATCATTCCTATCATTATTGAGAATTGCGAGTTGCCTCTACGGCTTGCTCAGATAATAGCTGTCGCATTTACGGAACCTGAGGAGGGAAAAGAAAACTGGGAACGATTATTGGAAACAGTACAACTCAGATTGGATGACGAGGAATCGACCGATTCCATCTCTTTATCGGCTTCAGCACAACAATCAGAAATCAGAATGTCTGATCCCCCAACAAAAGATGAGGTTGATCAGGTTATCAACAGACTACAGACCTTAATTGAAGATGAAAATAATTATCCTAAGGCAGTGGAAGTAGCGGAAAGGTATAAAGCAGCCGTCCAAGAATATGAAAATCAGCCTATGCTGGGATTGATGAATACTTGGTATGGTCATGCTCTTATGTATACTGGTCAAACGAAAGAGGCCATAAGCCTTTTCCAAGATGAGATAATTGGCCGGCTAAAGGCATTGGAGCTTTCATCTGCAGACAGGGATTTTGAATATTGGTGTGAGGCTATGGGACGATCTTATAATCACCTCGGTTACATAAACTGGGTGGACTTAGGCCATCTTGAGATTGCTGTCAAAGAGATCTTCAATGCGATACGCTATTTTCTTATGTCAGAAGAAGTCTTCAAGGATCAACTTGCTACCGCCTATGATAATCT
>JBAVVF010000814.1:0-3975 GCA_049697155.1 Anaerolineales bacterium | reverse complement strand
TGGATGCACTCCGCCCGGAGGACCAGCTCAAGCGGAGCTGGCGGCAGGGCAAGGCAACCAGTGAGGTGTTCCTCGAAGACTATGCCGCACTGATCCTCGGGCTGATCGAGCTCTATCAAACAGATTTCCAGGATAAGTGGTTCCCCCACGCCCAGGAGCTGGCAGAAGAAATGATCAGGCTGTTCAATGATCCGGAGGGCGGCTTCTTCGATACATCCGAAGACAACCGGGACTTGTTGCTCCGCCCCCGGGATTTGCAGGACAATGCCACGCCTTCAGGAAATGCGCTGGCTTGCGAAGCACTGCTCAAGCTTGCGGCATTCACCGACGAAGGCAGGTATCGCGACCTGGCAGAGAAATCCCTCCGCCGCGTGGCAAACCATGCCCTGCGGTACCCCACTTCCTTTGCCCGCTGGCTGTCAGCCGCGGATTTCGCCTCCGGGAATGTGAAACAGGTTGCGGTGATTTACGGAGCGAACGGAGATGACCTTCAGGAATGGCTGCGGACCATCCAGTCTGTGTACCGGCCGAATGTGGTCGTAGCCGCTTCCTCCGCCCCCCCATCCGACGATGCCCCCACACTTTTGCTGGATCGCCCTCTCAAAGATGGCAGGACTACCGCATATATTTGCGAGGGATTTGTGTGCAAGATGCCTGTCAACACAATTCTCGATTTGCAGGGATTATTGTAAAATTGGAGCATGGACGCACAACTCATCGAAAACCTCATCAAGCTGGGCATGGCCGTCGTGGTTGGCGGCGTTCTGGGAGCGGAACGCGAGTTTCGCGATAAGGCTGCCGGATTCCGCACCCTCATCCTCATCACAGTCGGCTCGACCTTATTCACCATCTTTTCCCTGATGATGGATCCCGGCAATACGCAGACGCGCATCGCCGCCAACATCGTGACCGGCATCGGTTTTCTGGGTGCCGGTGCGATCATCCGCGAGCACGGGCGGGTCGGTGGCTTGACGACCGCCGCGACCATCTGGCTCTCCGCGGCCCTGGGAATGGGCATCGGCGCCGGGGAATTGCTGTTCGTCTCCCTGTCGACGCTGGCGGTCGTTGTGGTGCTGCTGATCTTCCCGAGCCTGGAGATCTGGATCGATCACATCCGTGAGTCTCGTTCCTACCGGATCGTGGTATCGACCACAAATGTAAAAAAGGTCGACAAAATCCACGCTGCTCTCGAAACCTGCGAATTAAAGGTGTTCGAACATCACCAGTCGAAGATCGGAACCACGATTGTCGGCACCTGGCATACGATCGGCGCGCCAAAGAATCATGAAAGATTTGTAAGCAGCATGCTGAAGGATAAGGATATCGAGGAGTTTGTTTATTAGCCCGCCCCACTGGATCGACAAAAAAGGGCTCTCATGCTGAGAGCCCTTTTTACTTATTTCGGTTCGACGTTGCCGCTCGAGTCTGTCGATTGGTCGTCATCCTGTTTCTCTTTGCCCAGACCATCCCGGAAGGCTTTTATGCCCTTTCCAAGTTCGCCGGCAATTTTCCCGATCCGCCCGGGTCCAAACAAGAGCAGGACAATGACCAAAACGATGATCCATTCCCAGCCACCAGGTAAACGCATAGGGTTACTCCTTTTCCAATCTCTCCTTTATCGTACCACAATCAATGTTAACTGCCAATTAGAGTTCACGGCGGTAGAGCAGTCCCTCGATAAAGCGCAATCCACGCCGAACCAGCGAGCGCAGTCTCGCAAACAGCCGGTAGCGCTCTGGGCGAACCTGGCCCTTGCTGGGGATGGGTCCGGTCCATTCGGCGGCCAGAGCACCCCAGGTCAGTCCGGCTCCAAAGCCAACCATGACGATTTTTTCGCCGGGCTTGATCCGGCCCTTCTCCAGGGCCTCCACCATGGCAATCGGAATGGAGGCCGTGGATGTGTTGCCGTAGCGTTCGAGGTTGACAATGAAACGGTCCATCGGCAGCTTCAGCCCGCGGGCTGCCGCCTCGATGATGCGGATGTTGGCCTGATGCGGCACGATCCACTGCACCTGATCCAGGGTCAGGCCGGCACAGGCCAGGACCTCCTGGGTGGCCGAAGCCATCACCCGCGTGGCAAAGCGGAAGACTTCCTTGCCATCCATTTGAATGTAATGTTTTCCATCATGAATTGTGGATTCGGTTGCGGGATAATGACTGCCTCCGCCTGCCAGCGTGAGCAGATCTCCGCCCGAGCCATCCGAATGCATGACGGAGCACAGGACACCGCCCGGCTGGTCACTGGCCTGCAAAACGAATGCGCCTGCGCCGTCCCCAAACAGGATGCAGGTATTCCGGTCCTTCCAATCGACGAAGCGCGACAGGGTCTCCGAACCGATCACCAGGGCGCTCTTGATCGAGCCGCTGCGGATGGCCTGGGCGCCCATATTCATGGCATAAATAAAGCCGGTACAGGCCGCCAGCAAGTCAAAGGCACCAGCTTTGGTCGCCCCAAGCTGGTCCTGGATCAAACAGGCCGTGGCCGGAAAGATATACTCCGGCGACGAGGTCGAGCAGATGATCAGATCCAGATCCGTGGGACGCAGGTTCGCAACCGTGAGCGCCTTGATCGAGGCTTCCACTGCCAGCGTGGATGGAAACTGGTCGGCACGCGCAATGTGTCTCTCGCGAATGCCTGTGCGCTCCCGGATCCAGGCATCGTTCGTATCCACCATCTTAGAAATGTCATCGTTGGTCAAAACCGTCTCGGGCGCCGACATTCCCCAGCCCGTGATATGTGCATTTGGCATAACTGGCTCCTCTGTAATAACCCTGACGGGTTTGGCAGCCTGTCAGGGCCGAATGCTCATCCCTCAAAACGACTGAGTATCAATGTTGCGTTGTGGCCGCCAAATCCAAACGAGTTGGACATGACATGCTGAGCGGAAGCTTTGCGCGCCTGGTTCGGAACATAATCAAGGTCACACTCAGGATCGGGAGTGCGATAGTTGATCGTGGCGGGCAGTACTCCCTCGCGGATCGCCAGAGTACACAATACCGCCTCCAGCGCTCCGGAGGCACCCAGCAAATGACCGGTCATGGACTTGGTCGATGAAACCGGGACTTTGTAGGCATGCCCACCGAAGACAGTTTTGATCGCAGCCGTCTCGCTTTTGTCGTTCAACGACGTCGACGTGCCGTGGGCGTTGATATATCCAATAGCCTCCGGCTGCAGATTTGCGTTTTGCAGGGCGAGCTGCATCGACAGGGCCGCACCGGCACCGTTTTCAGCCGGAGCGGAAATATGATGCGCATCATCCGTGGTACCGTAACCTTTGATCTCACACAGAATTGTCGCGCCGCGTGCCTGGGCATGCTCGAGCGATTCCAGAATCAGCATCCCGGCACCCTCCCCCATCACGAAGCCATCCCGGTCCCGGTCAAAGGGGCGGGAGGCGGATTGAGGATCTTCGTTGCGGGTGGAGAGGGCAGTCATCACGTTCAGCCCGGCCATAGCAACCGGCACAATGGACGCCTCGGAGGCCCCGGCGATCATCACGTCCGCCGCGCCGCGCCGGATGATCTCTGTGGCTTCGCCGATGGCGTTGTTGCCGGAGGCACAGGCCGTGGCAATGGCCATGTTCGGGCCGCGGGCCCCGAACCGGATGGCCAGCATCCCGGCCGCGCTGTCCGAGATCATCATCGGGACGAGGAACGGGCTGACCCGCTCCGGGCCACGTTCCTGCATCACATGCACCTGCTCCAGCAGCGTGCTGATCCCACCGATTCCGGTGCCGATCAAGACACCCACCCTGTCACGATTGGCATCGTCGATTTTCAGGCCAGATTGCTCGAGGGCTTCCAGGGCCGCGGCACTCGCAAACTGGGTAAAGCGATCCATTTTGCGCGCTTCGCGCCCTCCAAACAAAGCCACCGGGTCGAAGCCCTTGACCTCGGCTGCGAAGCGTGTTTTGTGCTTCGTTGCATCAAAATGGGTAATCAGCGCCACGCCGGACTTGCCAGCCAGTATGGAAA
>JBAVVF010000813.1:0-4633 GCA_049697155.1 Anaerolineales bacterium | reverse complement strand
ATGGAAGACAATCCGAAGAGAAATATGTACAGCCCCTGGAAAAGGCGCGAACTCCCCAGCGCGGCCCAGGCAAAGAAATAGCAGATCAGCAATGACATGGCACTGGAGGCGAGCGCGATCAGTGCTTCACGCCGTGCAAAAAAGACCGTCACAAGTTGAAAGAATTTAAGCTGCGGAAAATCAAACAGCCATTCCTCAAAAGCGTACAGGAAAACGACAAATAAAAGCGCACCTACAAAGCGGCGGTTGGAAAGGACTTTTTTGAAAGCTGCGACGCGATTCGACATACAGTTTTGTTTTTTGCTTGTGAAGATTTATGCGCACAAGACAGCCTTGAGTACAGGGCGAGTGATGTCTTTTCTGGAACAAACAGGTTATTATAGGCCGAAGATGGGCGCGCACAGCAGTTCATTAAAATAATATCCATCTCCCGAATGCGGAACACATGAGGGACCGGACGGACTCTCCGGCAGGAACTCGTAATCCGATGAGCCAAATTGGGGGTTGTTCCACTGGATTGTGTCACCGTATTCAGCCGGAGAACTCTGGCAGTGCGTTCCATATCTCACCCAGTCGACTTGAGGGCCACCTTCCTGAGGATACTCCGACCAGTCATAAATGCCGTAGCAATATCCGAGGGAACGTGCTGCGGGCACGTACGTCCAGAACTTAAAGCCCCCAAGGTAGACCACCACATTTACTCCTGCGACCTTTCGAGGCGCCTGACATTTAACTGTGGTTTTGTCCACCTGGGTACAGTGCAGGCTGTAGTCTGCTCCGCCCTGGACGTGCAGGGTACCTTTTAGCTGGGCTTTGGAAAACTTACCGCTTACCGTGAACGTGAAAACAGGGCCCTTACCGGCAACGTACACCACGCTGACCAGCGTCGCCATACCCGCCATGGGCACGGCTGCAACACTTACCAATGCAACCAGCAGTGACAGCGTGATCAGGGGTATCGAGATGTTTTTCTTCATTGTCTTGCTCCTATCCTGCTGAGGCGATTTCATTTTACCCCTATCCTGCAATTCTTTGGTATAAAGCCATTTCCCAGACGAAGAGCCGGCGAACGGAAGTCCGTTCGAAGCCTTCCTTTTCGAGAAGTGCATCCATTTCAGCGATCGGGTGAAGAAAGACGCGAAATGGATCTCTTCGAAGCTTTTGAAAGAAATCCAATATTCTGAATCCAATCCTCAAATACCAGATCTCGCGAGGATAAGTCAGAGCAAGCGCACGTCGACTATGTTCTGCGGAAGCCTTCAACAGGCCTCGGAAATCGGGGTAACAGCACACCACCCGGTCGAGCGTGACCACGTCGGCTGCCGGAAGGTCAGAGGCCACATCGGTGAAATCGGCGTGGATGAAGCGGACGCGCTCGCCATGTCCGCGGCGTCCGGACTCTGCCTTGGCCTCCTTCAAATAAGCGGAAGAGGCATCCACATGCGTTGCCTTATCCGCCACATCCTCCAGCAATTCATGATGGATGGCGCCAATCCCTCCGCCGATGTCGAGCAGCTCGGCATCCTGCAAACGCAGCGAGCGGATGGCACTCAGGATCAGTTTCGTTTGCGCGGCGGGTCCGCGTTTACGATAGCTCCTGAGGTCAGATCGGGCGCTATCTTCTCCAAAGGTGTTATCGGTAATTTCACAGCAGTTACAGGGCATGTTAGTTTGCCTTTCTGATCTCTTCCACGGCCTGCGGATTGACGAGCGAGGAAGTATCCCCCGGTTCCTGCCCCAGGTAGGCGGCCCGGATCATCCTGCGCATGACCTTGGCATTGCGGGTCTTCGGCAGGTCGCTCACGAACAGGATCGACTTGGGGGCCAGCGGCTTGCCCATTTCGGCGACGACCATCTGCTTCAATTCCTGGCGCAGGGTATCGTTCGGACTCAACCCGGGCCGCAGCACCGCGAACAGGACCAGTTCACTGCCCTTGACCTCATGCGGCACACCGATCGCCGCGGCTTCGACGACCGCCTCGTGCCCGACCAGGATCGACTCGACCTCGGCCGGACCCAGGCGCTTGCCCGCAATCTTGATCGTGTCATCCGAACGGCCCAGGATGTACCACTGCCCGTCCGAGTCGATGGCCGCGAAATCGCCGTGCACCCAGATATTTTCCCAGCGTGACCAGTAGGTATCCAGGTATCTTTCCTTATCCTTCCAGAACCCGCGCGTCATGCCGATCCAGGGGGCTTTGATGACCAGCTCGCCCACCGCGTCCCGGACAGGGTTGCCGTTCTCATCCAGCACGTCGGCGGCCATGCCGGGGCAGGGAGCAGAGAATGCACAGGGTTTGAGCGGAAGCAACGGGTTACCCATCACGATCCCGCCGCTGAGCTCGGTCCCGCCGGAGTAGTTGATGATCGGCCGCTTCGACTCGCCAACCTTCTCGAACAGCCACATCCACGGATCGGGATTCCAGGGTTCGCCCGTCGAGGCAAACAGCTTCAGCGAAGAAAGATCGTGCTTTTTGAATTGTTCCTCCCCGTAGGGAATCAGGGAGCGGATCAGGGTTGGCGAAACGCCGAGTTGTGAAACTTTATGTTTTTCGACCATCGCCCACAGCCGGTCGTGCCGGGGGTAATCCGGCGCGCCGTCGTAGATGAGCAGAGTCGCGCCCAGGATGAGCGCGCCAAAGACCAGCCAGGGGCCCATCATCCAGCCCATGTCGGTCATCCAATAGATCACGTCGCCCGGATGGACGTCCGTGCCGAAGGCCATGTCCTGGGCGGCCTTGACCGGGAACCCGCAGTGGGTATGCTGGGCGCCTTTGGGCTTGCCGGTCGTCCCGGAGGTGTAGATGACCATGAGCGGGTCCTCGGCGGAGGTGGCTTCCGTCGGAGCCGAATTAGGCTGAGGCGCGACGAGCTCGTGCCACCAGTGATCGCGTCCCATCTGCATTTCGACAGGCTGGCCCGTCCGCTCGAGCACGATCATGTGTTTGAGCGTCGGCACGTGCGCGGCGGCTTCGTCTGCAACAGATTTCATCTCCACGGCCTTGCCGCGCCGGAACGCGCCGTCCGCGGCGAACAGGGCCTTTGCATCCGCATCCACCAGGCGTGAGACGATCGCGCCCGCGCCGTAGCCGCTGAACAGCGGCAGGATGATCCCGCCGATCTTGGCGATCGCCAGCAGGGCAATGACGATCTCCGGCGTCATCGGCATGAAGAGACCGATGGCGTCACCCCTGCCCAGCCCCAGCGAGCGCAGGGCATTTGCACAGCGATTGACTTCCTGACCCAGGTCTTTGTACGTGAGAGATTTTGTCGCACCTTCCTCCCCCTCCCACACAAGAGCCACCTGATCCCTGACACCTGACACCTGATACTTATCAATGCAATTATGGACAATGTTCATCTTCCCATCGACACACCATTTCGGAAATTGAATTCCCTCCGCCAGGTCAACGACGTTGGAATATGGCTCGAAAAATTGGATATCCAGATACTTGAGCACCGCATCTGTGAACCAGGCTACGTCCGAGGTGGAATGTGCCATCAGCTCATTAAAATCCTCGATGCCATGCTTACGCATGAACGCGGTCAAATGGGCGCGCTCGATGTAGTCGGATGTGGGACGCCAGACAATCTCACCGCCAAACGTAAATTGTTCGGGCATAAAGACTCTCCTCCAGTTGGCTGATCCAGATTATAAGCCAAATAAGACCTGATTGACCCGATCTTAAGCCAAAGGGGAAGTTCGCCGCGAATTGATTAAAACATTCGCGCAAATTCGCGGCAAGGATCATTCATCGTAATCAATCTCTGCCTGCTTCCAAAAGAAACTCACCCCTGAAGTCAACTCCGGGGTGAGTCAGGTATGGCGAAATCCTGTTCGATCTCAAAGGGCTTGCACAGCCTGCTTGGCCTGGCCGGCCGCCTTTTCCATGGCTTCGAACATTTCCCTGGCTTCGTCGGGCGACAGTCGCTCGTCCAGGATGGGAAGATAAACTTCCTCCTCCTTCGCAAAGTGGACCTTCACGAGGGCGTACACGCCGTAGAGCACGCGTTGAAGCGATTTGAAATCGCCGGGGGATATGCCCTTCTGGAATTGGGCAAGCTCTTCGACATAGCTTCCCACTTCGACGTGGTCGCGGCTCATCGTGCGGGTCGCCTCGGGGCTGCCGAGGGCCTTCTGGACCGTCGGGTACAGTGCCGCCTCTTCCGCCTGGGCATGGGGAATCAGGTGGTATGCCAGGAATTCGTACACCTCCTGTACACCCTCGCCAATCTGCCCGAGCGAGGCTTCCGGGATGCCCTCCGCCACTTCCAGGATTCTTTCGATGTGAGGGATCAATTCCTTGTGTTCATCACGCAGGGGTTGGGTCAGAGCGTTCATTTTTTCTTTCTCCTTATTTGTAAGTTATGCTCTGACTTTACTCTTTTCCCCCTTGAAAATACATGACGCAGATCAATTAACTGTACCTTCTTTTGAAATCGCTTCCAATCCGCCCGGATCGCTGATGGAAACCCATTTGCGGCCCGTGGAGATCAATCCTTCGGCGGAAAAGCGGCTCATCACGCGGCTGACAGTTTCCACCGTCGTGCCGGTCATCGCGGCCAGGTCGTGGCGTGAGAACGGCAGCTCGATCAGCACGCCCTCCTGCCTTTGCTCCCCCCATTTTTTGGT
>JBAVVF010000812.1:0-8934 GCA_049697155.1 Anaerolineales bacterium | reverse complement strand
TGTCCACCCTGCTCAGGAAGACGCGGCACCCGAATGGGGTCATGAAAAGATGTCTTTCCATCACCCGCCAGCCAGATCAATGCCGATGCAGGAATTTGATATCCGTGTACCTCGTCGGGTTGTTTGGCTTCCTGCACGATCTCCACCAGACCGCCAACTCGCAACGCCTCAAGAATTTGCTGGATAATTAACTGAGCTTCGTCAACGGAAATTTTGCTCTGATACCCAGAGAAGCTCTTGCGGCGGCGCAGGAATTGTCCATAACCTCCACGCGCAGAAAGAAAAACGTTCCCGAGATACTCATCATTTGTCTGCGCTCGCCGCGGCCGTGGAAAGAGCACTGCAGCATGCTCTAGTTTTTCATTCTCATCCATCGCCCAGGGCACTCGCAATTTCTGGCTGCTCAACTGTTTGAGGCTTTCCTGATCAGCAGCGCTCAGATAATTCACTTTAATTGCCAGCTCACGCCGCATATGATCCAAAAGAACCTTACTGACATATTGTCGTGTCTGCGGAGAAGCACCCGCGAGTACAGGATGAGCATTTTGCCACACATCTTCTGCCGAGCAGACTTCATCCAGTGATGTGTATTGGATCTGCAGCAAGCCGCATTGTTCAAGGTTAGGGGAGGTAATGCGCCAGCCTCGCTTCAAGTCTCGATAAATTCGGTACCCGAGCACCTCACGTAAGGCGCGTTCTGTCTCTGCCTTTTGACCGAAGCGTACGTCAGGATCAATAGCATATAACTTGAAATCCAGGCCGAGTGCATCAAATACCTTTTGGGTTAAGACGTCATGCCTGATCCCATTTATGGCTGCCTGTTCCACCGCTTTGTATAAAGCTGTGCGCAAGAGCGTAATCTCGACGAAGTCATTGAAGTGACCAGCTTGCAGAGATGCATCCTGCCGGTTATCAGTAAAACTTAGCAACTTCCTGGCTTTCGGCAGGAGCGACAAATCCTGGCGCATATTACGAATTAACGACAGGCTCAGAATTGTTGTGTCCGTGCTTCGCCCACCAGAGCTCAGCTGCGTAAGTTTGGAAAATTCTGAGCTCTGGCGCGGGTTATACGATACGCCACAATGCAAACAGAATCTGAACTTCCCGGGAATCAACTGGACAGGAAAGCCGTCATCGGAGATCTGCCCCAGAGTATCCACTCGATGCGTCTCAGGGAGGTCTTTGCGCTGACTGGCACGAATCCGCAACTCTCCATTCCGCTCCTCCAACCAATCTTCGGGGACCCGATCTTGAATGGCATCAGGGAGCCAGGGATCCACACTGTTCAGATATAGATATCCCGCCTCACCTTCCTCATCGTCACCGCGATCCTCGAATTCTCGGGGAATGAATAGGTTGACTCCTGTCTCTCGATCTCGGATCCTACGAACCAGGTAATATTCCTGACCGCATTCGCGACAGAATACCAATGGGAAGAGGCCACGATTACGATAAGCGGGAACATACTTCTGCCCATTGACAGTGATATATCGACTATCCTCCGCCTCCAGTGACGCATACACCGTATCACCACGACTGATGAATTGGTGCAGGCGGAAGGCAAAGATTGGCATTCCTGTATCAGGATTCGCAATGTTATAGCCTGCCAACAAGGTTCTCTTCAATGCAACAAGGCATTGTTCTTCTGACAATCCAGTTGATTCACCAAGGAGTTGTGCTGCGCCATCTTTTCCCTGCAGACTGCGCGGCGTGGCACGCACTAATCTTTCCGCTTCTGAATTTGTGGAAACGCCCAGATTGGTTTCAATCCAGGATGCAAGCGGATCACGGAGAAATTCACTTACTGAATCCGGAATTGCATCTGGCGAAGGTATTCGTTTTTTCAGATCCTCAAGGTTGGCAGGATCTTGAAAGTCGATGTGGCTTGTGGAACGTCGTAGCGTTTCCCCGATGATGTTTTCCGGATAAACCCTATCACCGAACAGCTTGGAAGCTACCTCCGCAATATCCTTACGTTGTTGCTCCAATCCACCAGAACTGGAGAGTGTGGCCGATGTTCCAATACACTGAAGGGCTGTTGTATTCAGGATATTCCTAACCCGGCGGACAAGCATGGCTACGTCAGCACCCTGGCGACCTCGATATGTATGCAATTCATCCAGGACAAGGAAGCGTAATCCTTGCGCTGCATTGACCAGAGTCTTTCTCTCCTCTGGACGGGTCAGAATCAGTTCGAGCATGACGTAGTTCGTTAGGAGAATATCTGGCGGATTGGACATAATCCGCTTTTTGTCCTCGTCCTTCTCCTGCCCCGTATAGCGAGCAAACGTAACAGGACCTTTTCTGTCAGGAAAGCCCAAGCTGATAAACTTACGTAATTCTCCCAACTGGCTATTCGCAAGCGCATTCATGGGGTAAACAATAATGGCCTGTATCCCCTTGCCTGATCCATGCTTCAGGACGTAATCAACAATCGGAACCAGATAAGCCAGGGATTTGCCCGAGCCGGTTCCAGTAGTCAGCACATAATTCTTGCCGCGCTGGGCGATCCGTATCGCGTCTTCCTGGTGCTTGTGAAACCGGAAAGGACTGCCGGTGGGATTTTCATCCGTCTTTCGACGAAAAATGGTCTTGCAGGCCGGGTGCAGAATCCCTTCATCAACGAGTTCATCGGTCAGACGGCCGGGTTCGAACGCAGGGTTTAGCTGGATTAATGGTTCCGGCCAAAGAAGGCCGCTATCTAGTTGGTCATCCACATACGAGCGAATTCGCTGGTCACGTATCTGGATGAAGCTCGAAATATAGGAGGAGTAATCTTCAATTAGGTGGTTGCGGAGTTCGAAGACATTCATGGCTTTCCCAGTATTCTCTACATCAATTGAAGGTCTGGACCAGCTAAAGAACCGTCTTAGAGTCTCATTTTAGCACCAGATTGGTCCAGATGACCTCACAAAAAGATTTCAGCTCGGAAAATGTATCGGGCTGCACTTTTTCCGCAAATTTATGCCTTCGAAGGCTGTCACAGATCGTCAATTTGGCTATGGACCGTTGATCTACCGTCCACTTGACAATAGCTCTCCAAGTTAGTTATGATTGCCACCGTTCAAAACTCTGACTATTTTACGCCAGTCCGCAATTTCCAAAATCAAATCCCAACGAACTTACCAGAAAATGACAACCTAATTCGGCAGCCGTTTGTACGAAAGCCAATATCTCAGCAACAAGGAGTTGCCGAATGTCTTACGCTGCCTACGACCAGGAAGCCATCCTCGGGCGCCTACTGATGGATATCGCTCATGGCGATCTCACCGATGAAACCATCGAACTGGTGGTCCAAATAGACCCCGATGACCTGGCACTGCCCATGCTCCATCTCGTGCGCTATGTCCAGGGGATGAACAGGGCATCCCACATGCGGGCACATCTAAACCGAAATCTGCTGGACGAACTCAGGATCATCGCCATCGAGCAGAGTGAAGATCTATATCCACCAGATCCAGAAGAACTGCCGTCATGGCGGCCGGATGCTCCCATCCCGGATCGGGTCCTGCCCGTCATCAAAGACCTTCTCCTCGAAATCCTCCAGGGCCGGGTCACCTATGAAACGCTCATGGCCATAGACGAACTGGGAGAGCTGGAAGATGTACCTGAGCCCTATCAGGAACTCCTGGCACTGGTACAAGGATCAAAAGAAGACGGGCAGGAAATCGCCGACTTTTTGATCTATAACCTGAGTGGGGCGATCGAGGAGTTAAAAAGGCTAAGGCGATGGTAGTCTTAGTAAATCACTAAAAAACACCCATGAAAGTCAAAAGTCTCTCCTGCAAAACAATTCACGGGAGAGACTTTCCTTGTCAGGCAAACATTTCATTTCTTGCCATCAGGTATGTATTCTAATACATCCTCAATCTTGGCATCGAACACTTCGCACAGAGAGTTCAAAACATCAAACGTGACATAGCCAACTTCCCTCTTGGACAATCTATAGGCTGTTGTGTAACCAATATTCGCTTTCCTCATCAAGTCGCTGATATTCCAACCTTTTTTCTCTAATAATTCCGGCACTTTGAGTTTTATCATGCAGGCTTCTCCCTGGTGGAGTTGACCGTATAGATAGCCGCTTGACAAAACCAAAGCAGGTCAATATACTACTTATACCAGTAGTGATATACCACTTCTGGTATAGTTGACCGTGTAAGTCAGCGGCAACTATACGAAGGTCAGGCATCAATAATGGTTGCGAGCCGGTGTTGATGCCTGACTAATGTTACTGTGCGGCCATTCGAGTGTCAATAGAGGCAAACATGCCAAACAGAATCCCGACATCACCAGATCATCGCAAGCGATTAAAGCGGGCATTTAATCAACTGCCGGAGATCAAGAAGCAGAATTTCTATGCAATGTGGGAGCACCTACACTATTTGATGATCCTATGGGGTCTGGATGACTGGACTCCTGGTAACCCGCCGACTCCTGATGAAAATAAACATTTGCTGTTAGCCTACAAATCTCTCGAGATGATATGGTTCACGAAACTACCCAAGTCTAACAGACAACCATTTGAGATCTATCTCCGGGACAAACTTCCACCAAATCTGATGCCTGAAACGGTTAATAACACGCTTACAAGAACCACTGAGGAACTTGGCGCTGGTTGCAACGAAATGCGACGTCCAGCATGGCTTAATCACAAAGATCTTAAGTCGGTAAAAGTCTCGCTTGCAAGCTTCCCTTATAAGCCATATTAGTGCCGATGGGCAACTAGCACATCCGGCAATATCTGTGCCCCAGTATCAATTTGATCGAAGTGTAATTCATAGGCCCAGCTTCGCGAGTCCCAGGCTAAATGCTACCCCGAGATAAACACACCATCCTGCAAGCGATTATCCGCATTTCAGATGCGGGGCCCGATGTACGCGACGCCTTCGTCCAGGCCTGGGAACGCATGAGATGCCTGACGCTGTGGTGGGGAATCGAGAAACCTGAACGGGTTCACTTCGAGAGCCTGGAAGACAAAAAACACACGATGCTGGCCTATAAATGCCTCGCAGTAATCTGGTTCGACGAATTTCCGGAACATGCCGATGAGAAGTTCCGGATCGATGTCTCCAGCATCATTGTCAAAGAGGTGACGGCTCAGCTGGTTTTGCGGGTGTTTCGGCTGCCGAACGATGTGTTGGCAGAACTTTGCAGTGATTACTCACGATCCCCATGGTTCGACTACGAAAGCAACCGCTCCATCTGGGTCACGCTGGAAAGCTTCCCGCAGGAGGCACAATGACAATTCTCAGATCGTTGTCTAATACTCCTAAATATCACGGTATCAGGAAAGATCATCCCTATGGGCAGAGAAGTCAAAAGAGTGCCTCTCGATTTTGAGTGGCCAATGTACACGATCTGGTGGGGATATCTTTTGAAGGAAGTACCCTGTCAAACCTGTAAGAGAAGCAGAGAGTCCTTCCTTCCCCGCCCAGTCAGCTTTCGAAATCAAAGCGGAACACGGGATGTCCATCCCTCGGACAGTTGTTCCACGTGCGCTGGTGCAGGAAAAGTACGTCCCAGGGTCGAAGTGCCGACGGGGCCTGGTTACCAGTTGTGGGAAACCATCACCAGGGGAAGCCCCCTCTCGCCCGTTTTTGCCACGCCCCAGAAGTTGGCGCGCTGGATTATGAAGAATGAAGCCGAAGCCGCCGGCGATATGCCTTTTTCGTATCAAGACTGGCTTCAATTCATTATCAACACGAGCAGTCGGGGCTGGTTTTGACTGACAAAGGACATGGATGGTTCAAATGATTTCGCAAGCTGTTGTATCGATGGCACAAATAGGTAATCCTTCTTTGGAGGTTCTGCTATGACAATCGCTGGCTATCCTATTACACAGATCAAAACCATTCCTCCTTTGCTTGAAGAGCATGGATATCAGATCTGGTATTGGCCCGTGTACGGCAGTGCCTTGAGTTGCCCGCTAGAACCATTGACACCAGAATTTTGGCGAAAGAAGCGAAGGGTCCGCCTGATGTTTGGCAATTTCCTTCCAGCCGTTGAAGGACAGGCTCACGGGGATCTGATCATCTTATTGACACAAAGTCTCCGACAGGCACGAGGGTACAGTTATGGTGACCTGTTAGCAAAGGAGGGAGTTGCATGGCATGACTTTTTGTTGAAAGGGTTTTGGCGTGTGAACGATTTGAGCCCTTCCCCGGTTCAGTTGACAGAAGGATTGATCGATGGGCTTGAAAAAGCATTTGAATTACACATTCTCCCAAAGCAGGATGAAAAAGGAGAATACCATCGGCAGTTAACGATCTCTTATGATGACAGAATTTTGCCAGCAGATGCTCAGGGAATGTTCCCCTGCCCCAGATGTAAACAGGTGATTGGTATCGATACAGGGCTAAAGTTGCTGAGCCAAAATTATTATATAGACGGCTCAATCGCGCTTGTTTCCGTTTGCGCATGCTGCGAGGAAATGATCCAGTTGAGCATCAATGTGCCGGACACATGCCAACCAGATGAAAATGCAGCCTGGCGTACTTTTTCAACACATCGTTTCCCCAGGAAGAAAACCTCGAACGCAGTTTCAGGCCCGGAGGCATACCGACTCGCGCTGCGCAGGAAATACCCTTTAAGCAAGGCAGTCAGGCGAGTGCCGCTTGGCTTTGATTGGGCAATAGACAAGCCGTGGTGGGGCTATAGGCTTGGCAATATACCCTGTCAAACCTGCAATGGCAGCGGAAAGTCATCTTCCCCTCTCACATCAGGAATTCTTGGGAAAGATCACTTCTGGTATATCGCCCATTCGGAGGATTGCCCGACTTGCCACGGAGCAGGGCAGATCCAGCCCAAAATCGAGATCCCCCAGGGTCCTGGCTATCAGTTGTGGGACACGACCGAGGGGCGTCCAATTTCTCCAGTCTTCGCCACCCCGGAAGATCTGGCAGAGTGGCTGGCCGATACAAAGAGATACCCCGTGGGATATCGGACCCTCTCATATGAGACCTGGCTTGATTACATCGATCATACAGGCGGACCTCCTGAATAAAAAACAAAAACTGAGCGTGTCTGCAGACACGCTTTGAAAAAGTCAAACTCCCCACCCCGCGAAAAGTCGTCGATTGTGGCGGCCTGCCGATTCCCATTGGGTACTGGCTCGCGGGGTGGGTTCTTTTGTGTTCTATCGTCTCCAGTCATTTAGCCAGCGAGTTTTTCCCGTCCATTCATCAGCACCTGACTCACGTAGAACGCGATCCAGTGCATCAATGACCTCAGGAAGGCCCATGCTCTTTTGATAAGCCAGAATGATCCCTGCGTGTTGAGGATGGCGCTGTCCTAAAACGATGAAATCCCGGATGTTGTATGTGAAAATAGCTCGACCTTGTGCAGTCGCACCCAGCAATTGCATTTCATCACTTGCATCGAGAGCCATCCAGGAATTCGGCGTACGCGTGACATCATGACCACGCTTAAGCAAAGCAGTATGTAAAGCTTTGCTGGATGCGTCTGCATCAAGGTGCAAATGAAGCTTCTTATTCATTTTTCGGCTCCAACGCGGCTTCTGCTTGCATGAAGGCATCGATTTCGGCGCGATGGGCCTTGTAAAAGTTTAGCGCTTCCTGCACCTGCATTACCGTCAAATCATAGTCTTCAGCGATTTCGGCAGGCGACATCTTTTCTGACGCGATAACAATCGTCTGGACCCGGATCCCGGTGCCACGCAGCACCGGGGAAAGCGACCCGGAAGCACCGCGGCGGTACGTTACATTGGGGAAATTCACGTCATCCAATTCTTGAAGTAAGGCGCCGACCTTTTCAGCGACGGACCAAAGAATAAACTGATTGAGTGAAACGCCTTGCTCTTTGGCAATCCGCTCCGCGTCGCGCTTTAGTGTATTGGGGAGATTTAGTGCATAGCGTGTCATAGCAACCTCATTCCTGATGTCATATACGACATCATACATGACATCATCTCCTGAGTCAAGTGGGGCCATCTTACAGCCTCCAGTTATCAGCCGGGCTGGCTTTCCGATGTGCCTGCTCGACATCTACCTGGGCGATTCGCGCGTAGTGGCGAACCATATCCAGGCTGCCATGTCCCAACAATGACTGGAGGGTAAACACATCCCCACCTGAGCGCAGATAGGTGATCGCGAAGGTGTGCCGGAATTTGTGTGGATATGCGTCTTTCACTTCCGCCCGGGCGGCGATGCTTTTGATCAGGTGCCGTAAAGTAGATGGACAAAACGGACGCCCTCTACGCACAGTAAACAAAGGAGCATCTGCCTCCTCACCATCCTCCCGTTCAGCCAGGTACCGCCAGACCGCGTGCCTCGCGGTCTTACCCAGGTAAACCGCTCTACCTTTACCGCCCTTTGCGCCTCCTTCCTCACCATGCCGGATCTCCAGCTTTCCACGTTTGGCGTCAAAATCATCTATGCGAAGAGCTGAAAATTCAGAGGCACGAATTCCGGAATCGAACAAAGTGAGAATGATGGCCTGGTCGCGGTTTGAAGTTGCACGGCGCATCGCGAACTTCCGGCGGATAAAGGTTTCTGCTTCGCGACAATAGGTGCAGGCTTTCAGCATGCGAGTGATCTCTTCCTGCGTAAAGGGCTCGACCTCCACCTTCTGGAACTTCGGTGCAGGTACATTCTTCATGGGATTTTCCATCCGGAACTCTCCATTCGCCCAGGTGAAGAATGCGCACAAAGAGATCCAGATATTTCGCAGAGACTTTGGAGAGAGTCCGCGCGTATCCCCGCCGAACCGGCGCGGGACATACTCGGTCCGCATATAGACCATGTAGGCGTTGATTTCGTGGTCGCTGAATTGATGCACCTTCTTATCCCCCGCGTAGTCGGCCCATTGTTCCAGGATCCGTCTGTAGGAAGCAACGGATCGCTCGGACAATCCCGCCGCTGTCTTGAAATTCAAAAACCCTGTGATCGCTGCGCGCAGAGGCAGCGAGTTTGAAGG
>JBAVVF010000811.1:0-7179 GCA_049697155.1 Anaerolineales bacterium | reverse complement strand
TGTCATAGCCCATTAAAGTAGCCAGGTCGAAAGCAATGGACAGGCCTGTCTGTCCCTGTTCCAGCAGATATTTGAAGCGGGCGTTGGTCTCCTCGGCCGTGCCGAAGCCTGCAAACATGCGCATCGTCCAGAGCTTGGAGCGGTGCAGCGTCGGGTGGACCCCGCGCGTGAAGGGGTATTCCCCCGGAAGGCCAAGCGAGGCGGCATAGTCCATTTCCGCGACATCTAGCGGAGTGTAGAGGCGGTTGATCGGTTCAGAGGAGGTCGTGATAAATTCGTCGGTGCGTTCGGGCAGCGAAGATAAGGCTTTCCTGAGAGAGGTCTCCTCCCATTTCTCAAGTGAGCCTTTTAGCTCATCCAGCTTCTTTTTATCGTACATAACTCTCTCCTTTGGCATTTTTGCCGCCTGTCTTTTCAATAAGTAAATTTTTTCTGGTTTTGTAAGCCAAAACCTAAACTTCGAGTTCAGGTAGTTATGCGGCACTCCGTAAAGAAAAAGCACACAAAAGGCACCAGGGTTTCCTTTGTGTACTCTGCGTCGTTGGTGAATAAAGACTATTGAATTATACTTTACTGGTATACTCGCCTCAACAAAGGTAACTATGCCCCGTTTTGAAATTGATGTTGATCCCTGTGACCATCTCACCGCTGACGCAATTGGCAAGCCAGGTCAGCGTGTTTTTTATATCCAGGCCTTTCAGGACCAGCGCACCATCACAGTCATCATCGAGAAGGCACAATTACACTCGCTTGCGATCGGCGTGGAGCAGTTCCTCTCCCAGGTGGACGAGCAGAACCCGGACCTCTCCGAAGCTTCGGGCGATTACGTGGAAGACGTCATGCGCGTCAACCCGCCCGTCGACCCGCTCTTCCGCGTCGGCGAGATCGGACTCGGCTACGACAAGGAACGCGACCTGGTGGTGCTGTTCGTCAAGGAGCTCCTGACCGAAGAGGAGGACCCGGAGACGGCCGCGGTCGTCCGCTTTTGGGCTTCGCGCACGCAGGTGCGGATGCTGGCCCGCTGGGGTGTGGAAGTCGTCTCGCGCGGGCGCCCCATCTGTCCACAGTGTGGCCAGCCCGAGGAACCCGAAGGACATTTCTGCCCGAAGAAGAATGGGCATAAGCATTAGTGATGTTTAGAGTCTGATGCTAATATTTTTAATTAGTAATGGCTAATTCCCCAGGCACGCAATTACAAACCGCACTCCAGCATGGCACTTATGAAATCACGGGCCAATTCGCATTTGGCTCGAATTACACGTTCCTGGTCACCGTCCATCATGCAGGCCGGGAATATCACGCGGTCTACAAGCCGACGCGCGGTGAGCAGCCGCTCTGGGATTTCCCCGAGAACACGCTGGCGGGACGGGAGGTCGCGGCGTACCTGGTGAGCGAGCATCTGGGCTATCGCATCGTCCCGTTCACCACCCTGCGCGAGGACGGTCCCTACGGCGCCGGATCGCTCCAGGAATTTATCGACTACGATCCCGAATATCATTACTTCAATTTCAGCGAGGAAGACAAGCAGTTCCTCAAGCCCGTCGTGCTCTTCGACGTGCTCTGCAACAACGCCGACCGGAAGGGCAGTCACGTTTTCTTCACGAAGGACACGCACAAGCTTTACGCCATCGACCACGGGATCTGCTTTCACGAAGACAACAAATTGCGGACCGTGCTGTGGGACTTCGCCGGGCAAAAAATCGCGGAGGACCTGTTAGCGCCTCTCTCCGGGATCAAGAGCCTGCTCCCGTCCCTCGAGCGTTATCTCACCCCGCGCGAGCGCTCGGCCCTCTGCGCCCGCGCGGATGCGATCCTCAAAAAGGGGATCTTCCCCCGTCAGCCGCGCGACCGCCGCGCCATGCCCTGGCCGCCGCTATAAGAGTATCAGGTGTCAGGTTTCAAGTTTCAGGTCCTGCACCTGACACCTGGTATCTGACACCGGAGCACCTATGAAATACAACCTCGCCCTGATCGGATTTGGAAACGTCGCTCGCAACCTGGCGCGGCTATTCCTGCGCAAACAGGCTTTGCTCAAGTCTCAATACGACATTACCTTTGCCTTCACCGGCATATCCACGGGCAGACATGGCTGTGCGGTAAACCCGAATGGCATTGATGTCAACAGGGCCCTCGAACTCGTCGAAAGCGGCCAACCCCTCTCTCCTCTTTCATCTTTCAACGTGCAAGACTCTTTGGCAGTCATTCAACATTCCCAGGCGGACGTCATGTTCGAAAATTCGCCCGTCAACACGCAGACCGGCCAGCCCGCCCTGGATTACATCCGCATGGCGCTGGAGCTCGGCATGCATGCCATCACGGCCAACAAGGGACCGGTTGTCCACGGGTATCGGGAATTGACCGCCCTGGCAAAATCCAAGGGAAAAGTATTCGGCTTCGAATCGACGGTCCTGGGCGGCTCGCCGGTATTTTCCGTCTTTCGCGAGACCTTTCCGCTGGCGGAACTTGCCTCGTTCAAAGGCATTCTCAACGCAACCACGAACATCATCCTTTCCAGGATGGAAAACGGCGAATCCTACGAAGATGCAGTCAGGTATTGCCAGTCTGTCGGCGTGGCGGAGACCGATCCCACCAACGATGTGGACGGCTGGGACGCGGCCATCAAGGTTGCCGCGTTGATCACCGTTCTCATGGATACTCCTTTCACGCCGCAGCAGGTCAATCCGCGCGGCATTCGCGGTATCACACCTGAGATGATCGCCAACGCCAAAGCGGAAGGCAAACGTTACAAACTGGTCTGTTCCGTGGAAAAGGCAGCGGATAAAATCAACGCACGCGTCGCGCCCGAGCTGGTCGATGCTGCCTCCCCGCTGTATGGAATGATGAACTCCTCCACGGGCGTGACCTTCCGCACCGACGTTCTGCCGGATTATTCGATCACAGTTTCTGAGCGCGAGGGCATGGCCGGCGGACCGATCGAGACGGCATATGGTCTGTTCGCAGATTTTGTGAACGCAGTGAAATAATTATCTGTCACACCTGCACCCACCGTGATGGCGCTCTGGCGCCATCATGCGGTGTTGCGAGGAGTGGGGCCAAGGCGCCACGACGACTGCGAAGCGTGCCTGTGGCAAGCAATCTCACGCTATGATACAGGAGATTGCTTCGGTCGCTTCACTCCCTCGCAATGACGTAAACCTTTTTTGGAGCAAATAACATGGAATTCAAAGACTCGGCTTCCTACACCGACCTGTCGCAGGGCAGGATCAGGCACATCGACTTTCGCATCGGCGTCAATTTTGCCACGCGCACGCTGGAGATCGAAGCGACATACCGGCTTCAGGAGCCTGTTCGAGGCTCCCTTTATCTGGATTCCTACAAGATCAACCTGACCCATGCCCGCGCGAACGGACGCGACCTGGAATGCGAGTTCGACGCCCGCGACGATGTTCTGGGAGAACGCCTGCACTTGAAAGGGTTCGAGGGCGAGTCAACCTTCACGCTGACCTTCCGCACATCCCCCGAGGCACGCGCCCTGCAGTGGCTGAATGCCAGCCAGACGGCCGGCGGGAACTATCCCTTCCTGTTCAGCCAGTGCCAGGCCACCCATGCCCGCAGTGTCTTTCCCTGTCAGGACACCCCGTCGGTGCGGTTCACCTATTCGGCCGAAGTGACGGTCCCTCAGGGGCTGGTCGCCGCGCTGGCGGCTGAGAAGACCGGGGTCGAGGCAGGCAGCGGGCAGACGATCTTCCGCTTCCAAATGCCGCAGCCGATCCCATCCTATCTGTTCGCGCTGGGGGTCGGGAATCTGGCCTTCCGCGAGCTGGGTCCGCGCACGGGCGTCTACGCCGAGCCGGAGACGGTCGACGCGGCGGCCTGGGAGTTCGCCGAGAACGAGACCAAGATCGTCGAAGCCGAAAAGCTGCTCGGACCCTATCTATGGGGACGCTATGACCTGCTGATCCTGCCGCCCTCCTTCCCGTACGGCGGGATGGAGAATCCGCGCCTGACCTTCCTCACCCCGACAGCCATCCTCGGCACGCGCGGGCATACCTCCCTGATCACACACGAGCTCGCTCATGCATGGACCGGAAACCTGGTGACGAATGCCACCTGGCAGGATTTCTGGCTGAACGAGGGCTGGACCACCTATGCTGAAACGCGCATCACCGAAGTGCTGGAAGGGAAAGAGGCATCGGACCTGCACGCAGTCTATGATGAAAAGCGCGTCCTGGCGGTGATCGAACGGATCGGGGTGGACTCGCCCCATACCGCCCTGAAGCTGCCCGCCGGTGAAAAGGATGCCGATTCGTTCACGACCATTATTCCGTATTACAAGGGCTGCTTCTTCCTGCAGGAGTGCGAATATGCAGTCGGGCGGGAACGCTTCGATGCCTTCATTCAAAAGTACATGGCGCGCTTTCAATTCCAGTCCCTGACCACCGAGGCCTTCCTGGACTTTCTGAAGGCCGAGCTGCCGGAAGTCTTTGAAAAGGTAAACATACACAAGTGGATTTATGAGCCGGGCATGCCTGAAGAAAGACAGAAGCATACGTCCCGCCTGTACGCTGAGGTGAAACAGGTTCTGGATGGTTACGAGCAGGGAATCAAGCCGACCCGCGAGCAGGTGCAGGGCTGGCACCGCTACCAGATCCTGTCCTTCCTGCAGGGACTGCCCCGGAAACTGCCGGTTGAGGATCTCCCGTACCTGGAGGATATTCTGGAGCTGGAGAAAAGAAACGACGCCGCGCTATACCACCTTTTCTATGTGACTGCCATTGCGAGCGGTTATGAGGCCATCCTGCCCCGCGTGGAACAGTTCATGGGAACGATCGGCCGCATGCTGTACGTCCTGCCGGTGGTGCGCGCCCTGACCGAAGCGGAGTGGTCGCGCGGCTACGTCCGCCCGCTGTTCGAGCGCGTGCGCGACCGCCATCACCAGATCACGGTCAATGCAATTGAAGGATTCTTGAAGAAAGCCGGATTGTAGAACCTGCTATCGGACTGCGTCACGCAGTTCCTGAAAGTGCTCCACCAGCTTTGCCAGCTGATAATGGGCGTTCAGTCCGCTGGGATTGGGCAGGACCCAGACCGCGGCCCCCGCTAATGTTTCAGGCTGTTTCCCAAGGGAGACAGCCTTTTGCGCGAAAGCCGTCCGGTAGGCGCTGATGCCCAGCACCGCCACGACCTGCGGCCGGTAGCGCTTCACCCTGGCTTCGAGTCGCCGGCGGCCTGCCACCAACTCGTCAGGGGCCAGCTCGTCAGCTGTGGCGGTCGCGCGCGGGGCCAGGTTCGTAATCCCGTAACCCAGTGCCAGCAATTCCCGTTCTTCGCTGGGATCGAGCAGGCGCGGCGTGAAGCCGGCCTGATGCAGGGTCGGCCAGAAGCGGTTGCCCGGCCGGGCGAAGTGATGGCCGGTCGCGCCGGAATACAGCCCGGGGTTGATCCCGCAGAATAGCACGCGCAGGCCCGGGGCGATCACGTCCCGGACGGTCTTATCCTGTGCGGCAAGCAGGTCGGCGCGGGTGGGTTTGGCAACTGAAGGTTTCATTGGGGTACAATCTGGCTGCGCACGAGTATAGCATGTCTGTCCAGGCTCATCCCAGGAGGTCTGCGTGCCGGTTACAAAAGAGCGTACGCTCGATTATGTGGAGCTCGAATGGGGGACGTATGTTGAACGCTTCAACCGCCTGCCAAAGGACGAAGCAAACAAACGCGTCAAAGCACTGGGCTACGAATCGCTGCGCGACCTGCTGGCCCACATCCTGGCCTGGTGGGACGAAGGCATGGACATCATCCGGGCCATCGCCGAGGACCGGCCGTTCGAGCGGAAGAAATATGATTTCGATGCATTCAATGCCGAAGCCGTTGCGAAGTATAAAACCTGGGATCAGGGCAAGTTCCTGGCTCATTTCGAGAAGACTCGCCAAAAGATGGGCGCAGACCTGAAGGCGCTGCCTGACGCAGCCTTGGAGAATCGCCGCGTCCGGGCCTGGGTGGACGGGATCGTTCTGCATCACGCCCGCGAGCATCTCGTGGCCCTGAGCCGGTTTCTGGTTCTGGACATGCTCGAGAACAACTGGGCCACGTACGTTGCAGACTTTAACTGCCTCGAACCCGAAAAACAAAAGGTTTTTTTGTCCAGACAGGGCTTTGGCAGTTTTCACGATCTGCTGGCGCACATCATCGGCTGGTGGGAGGAAGTCGCCAGGATTACCAATGGCATTCTGGACAGCCCGGCGTTTACATGGGAGGATCCGGACACTGATTCGTTCAACGCCGAACTGATCAGGAAGTTTTCCGCCTGGTCTGACGAGGATCTGCTCAAACATTACGAAACCGTCCGCCTGGCGCTGGTCGACCTGGTCGAAAGGCTGCCGGAGGATGCCTTCGTGAATAAAGACATCGAAAGCTGGCTGGCCTCAGACGTCGTGAAGCATTACGACGATCATCCAATTCCCGCATAGGTAAAATCACCATGGAACACATCGTTTATCTCGGACTTGGCTCCAATCTCGATGACCGCCTGGCAAACCTGAAGCAGGCGATCTCGGCCCTGACCCCCCAAATGGAGGTGAAGGCGAAATCGAAGGTATACGAGACGCCGCCCTGGGGCTATGCCGATCAGCCCAGGTTCTTCAACCAGGTGGTGCGGGCCAAAACCTATCTTGAGCCCGAACCATTGTTGAAACATCTCAAGCGGCTGGAAGTTGCCCTGGGCCGAAAGGAATCCTTTCCAAATGGACCGCGCCTGATCGACATCGACATCCTTTTTTACGATGACCTGGTGTTGAATACGCCTTTGCTTGTCATTCCGCATCCGCACCTGCACGAGCGCGCCTTTGTCCTCCTGCCGCTGATGGACATCAATCCTGAATTGGTCCACCCCGTCACCCGGAAAAGTGTCCGCGACATGCTGGCAACGTGCAGCCTGGAAGGGATCGAGAAGGTTGCCTAGTCGCTGCAAGGTTCTGGAATGGCGAAAAGTGTGGGTAAAAACCTTCTTAGTCACAGAGAACACTGAGCCCATTGAGAAAAAACTCTTAAAACTCTGTGGTCTCTGTGGCTTAACACACTCATGTAGCCACTCCCCAAGGTTCTGGAAACAAAGCTGATGTTCAGGAACCTGTATAATTAATGAAACCGTCATGGGGATACCACATCCCAGAGTAGCGCTCATGGAAACTCAACCCCTGCCCACACTCCGTCCACTGCACCTCG
>JBAVVF010000810.1:0-23454 GCA_049697155.1 Anaerolineales bacterium | reverse complement strand
CTGCTGGACCTCGTTCGCGACAAAAAGGCAGATAACAGCAATAATATCCAGATATTGACCGAGGAAGTTGTCAATCGGGCCGGTCGAACCGGAGGTACGTTCCTGCACACCTCCCGCACCAATCCTGGCAAAGTTAAAAAGGATCGCGTCCCCGCTCCATATCAGGACAAATATACAGCCGACGTCAATGACCTGACGGCAGAAATTCTACAGAACATCGATTTTCTTGGCATCGACTATCTGATCCCGATTGGCGGCGACGATACGCTCAGCTATGGGGTGCGCATGTTCCAGGAAGGTGTGAAGGTCGTCGCCATCCCCAAGACCATGGATAACGACGTGCCCGGCACAGACTACTGTATTGGCTTCAGCACTTGTGTTACCCGCTCGATCGAGCTGGCGAACAGCCTGCGCACGGTGGGTGGTTCGCATGAGCGCATCATGGTCCTGGAAGTCTTTGGAAGGTATGCCGGGTTTACGGCCATGCTTCCCACCATGGCGGGTGCCTCCCATCGTTGTGTGATCCCTGAGCATAAGTTCAATATTGAGCGGCTCACGGAGTTATTGATACAGGACCGGGCAAAGAACCCGAGCCATTACTCAGTGGTGATGGTGTCGGAAGGCGCCATGTTCGAGGGCGGCGAAATGGTCTTCACGGACAGCACTACAGACGCTTTTGGTCATATGAAACTGGGCGGTATTGGTGACCTCGTGTCTGCACGCATTAAGGAACTTACACCTAAATTTAACAACGGCCGCACCGTGGATATTATCAATCAGAAACTGGGGTATCTGGTCCGCTGCGGCGACCCGGATGCGATCGATTCGATTGCTCCGATGGCGTACGGAAATCTTGCCCTCGATCTCATCCTCAAGAAAATGCATGGACGCCTGGTGGTGCTCAAGAACGGGCGCTATGACAATATCCCGATCGACATTATTACCAGCACGAAGAAGACGGTCAATGTGGAGCGGTTCTATAACACGGACCGCCTGCGCCCCAAGTTCGAAAGCTTCGAGATGACCCCGCTCTTTATCATGACGAGTGAAGGCTAACCCACAATCCTATGAAACCAGAGGCGTGGAGTTTCTCCACGCCTCTTTTATTATTCGTCACGCTTGATTTGGAACGTGTCAAAATCCCGGGCCACAGCGCTGTTGGGGAAAATAGCCTGGGCTTCCTTGAGAACATCCTTCTCGCGATACCTGCGCGAGATGTGGGTCAGGATCAACTTCTTCACGCCGGCCCTGACGGCCAGCTCCGCTCCCTGACGGGCGGTCAGGTGCGAAAACTGGTGCGCCATCTCGGCCTCCTCCTCCGTGTAGGTGGACTCAATGACGAGCGCGTCCGCATCCTGGCAGACCTCGAGCAGGTCCTCCGTTTTCCCTGTATCTCCGACGACCACCAGCTTTACCCCCTTCTGCAGCGGACCGAGCACATCGTCCGGGCGGATGCGTTTGCCGTCGGGCAGGGTAATGTCGCTGCCGGCCACCAGTTCGCGGCGTTCGGGGCCGAACGGGACGCCCAGGGCATCCGCTTTTTCCGGCAGGAAGGGCCGCCGCGCCTTTCCCTCGAAGACGTAGCCCAGACAGTCGGGGCCGCGGTGGGTCACGGAAAACGCGCTGACGGTAAAGTCGTCTGTTTCAAAAAACGTGCCGGGCTTGAGCTCGTTCAAGCGCAGCGGCATGGGGGCCTGGTTGCCGCGCAGGACGACCCCGTAGAGCAGGTCATGGACCCGGTCGAGCGTGGAACGCCCGCCGAAGATATCCAGTTCATCGATCGCTTCCCAGCGCAGAAACGTGCTGAGCAGGCCGCCCAGCCCGAGGATGTGATCGAGATGTCCATGCGTGAGCAAAATGCGGGTCAGATTCTTGAAGCCCGTGCCCGACTGCAGGATCTGGCGCTGAGTGCCCTCGCCGCAATCGATCAGGAAACGGTACTCGTCGTGTTTGACGATCTGTGCGGAAAGTCCGCGTTTGGCAGAAGGCGCGGAGGCGGAAGTACCAAGGAAAAGTATTTCGAACAAAGTTGAGTCCCTTGTTGACAGAATCTGCCACAGAGATCACAGAGACCATGAGAAAAGCTCAAACGACTCTGTGCGCTCTGTGGCGAATTTCGAATGGTTAAGTGATTTGGCAATTTTACCCTACCGTGGGCCGCAGGCGTGTCTCACCTGCATACCTAAATATGGGAACGGCGGCAAAAGAAAAACAGACCATTTGTGCTATACTTTAAACCCATGCCTCTCAGGACTCCCTCTTCACCGTCCCGACCGAGCGGAAAACCCAGGGGTAAGACGCTGGCTCCTTCGCACAAGAAGGGCCAGGCTGCTCACAAAGCGCCTCCCGCGAAGGGCAAGCCCGCGCATCGCCCCGCACGCCAGCCTGAAGTGGTTTCCGTTCGCTGGTGGGATACTCTCTCCGCCGAGCGCAAGCTGGATGTGGTCGGCGTCATCATGGCGGTGGTGGGACTGCTCATGGCGCTCGTCCTGTTCTCGGCGCAGCGCAGCGAGCCGACAGACTGGGTGATAAGCCCGCTGATTTATACATTTGGCTGGGGGATTTATATCCTGCCCGTCGGGCTGGTCCTGATGGGCCTCTGGCTGATCTTCCGCCGCATCGAAAAGCTCCCGCCGCTTTCCCTCGAACGGGGGACCGGTATCGGGCTCTTTTTCCTGTGGCTGCTCACGCTGCTACATTCGATCGTCCCGGGCGCGATGGCCGAACAGGCCGTGCTGGAGGGCGTGGGCGGTGGATATGTTGGCAATCTCTTTGCGCGAATTCTATTCGACGGGCTTGGGACGGCCGGAGCCATTGTCGCCCTGCTGGCCTGGCTGCTCATCACCGTGACCATGATCTTCGATATCTCCATCGAAGACCTGTTCCGCTGGATCAATCCGCTCGTCGCAAAGGCGCGCGGCGTGCTGGCAAAGCCCATCACCCGCCCGGTCCAGACCCCTGCGCCGGAGGGATTGGAGGTCTCCTCCAACGGATTTACACCCTTGCATCGCCCCAGCCCAGTCGTGAAAAACGAAACGCCCGGCCTGCCGGTCAAAACGGTCAAACAGGCCGAGCCGGTGATCAACTGGCAGCTGCCCGACGTAAAGCAGATCCTCGACTCGGGCTCCGCGCCGGAGGTCAATGAAGAATTCATCCAGCAGCGCTCGCGCCTGATCCAGGAGACGCTGGCCTCCTTCGGCGCGCCGGTCCAGGTGGTGGAGATCAACCGCGGGCCGACGATCACGCAGTTCGGCGTCGAGCCGCTCTTCGTCGAGACCCGCAGCGGGCGCACGAAGGTGCGCGTCAACAAGATCGCCTCGCTGGCCGACGACCTGGCCCTGGCCCTGGCGGCGCCGCGCATCCGCATCCAGGCGCCGGTGCCCGGTCACAGCTACGTGGGGATCGAGGTCCCCAACGACGAGATGACCCTGGTTGCGCTGCGCGACATCCTCGAAAGCGAACCGTTCCAGCGCAACAAGAATCCACTGAAATTTGCCCTTGGCCGCGACGTGACCGGACATCCGATCATCGCCAACCTCGAGGCCATGCCGCATCTGCTGATCGCAGGCACCACCGGCTCCGGTAAGTCGGTCTGCGTCAACTCGATATTGACCTGCTTCCTCTCGCAGAACACGCCCGACGATCTGCGCCTGATCCTGGTCGACCCCAAACGCGTGGAATTGACCGGTTACAACGGTGTGCCGCACCTGCTTGCGCCGGTCGTGGTGGAGATCGAACGGGTGATCGGCGCCCTGCAATGGATGACGCGTGAAATGGACAAGCGCTATCACCTGTTTGCCCAGGTGGGGGCGCGCAACATCACCGATTACAACGCCCGCATGAAGCTGCAGGGATTGAAGAAACTGCCGCTGCTGGTCGTGGTGATCGATGAATTGGCCGACCTGATGATGATCGCGCCGGGCGAAACCGAACAGACCATCACGCGGCTGGCGCAGCTGGCGCGCGCCACGGGAATTCACATGGTGCTGGCCACACAGCGCCCCTCCGTGGATGTGGTGACGGGTCTGATCAAGGCCAACTTCCCGGCCCGCATTGCCTTTGCCGTGGCCTCCAACACCGACAGCCGCGTCATCCTCGACCAGCCGGGTGCGGAGCGCCTGCTCGGGCGCGGCGACATGCTGTTCCAGGCCCCGGATGCCCCCGCGCCGGCCCGTCTGCAGGGCGTCTTCGTGTCGGATCCAGAGATCCAAAATCTTGTGGAGTTCTGGCGGGCCCAGCTTGGCGAAGCAAGTCCCTACGCCGCGGCAGCCGGGGGGCCGGTGGACATTCCGAAGTCAGATGTGCCGCTCAAGCAGACCGCGATGTTCGACGATATGGCTCGGGCGGATACAACGACCGACCCGTTACTGCCGGAGGCGATCGATCTTGTCCGCCGCGAGGGACGCGCCTCCGTGTCGATGCTGCAGCGCCGGATGAGGATCGGGTACACGCGCGCCGCCCGGATCGTGGATATGATGGAAGATAAAGGGATCGTGGGTCCGCCGGAGGGGACAACCCAAATGCGTCAGATCCTTGACTATGGTCCCGGGGCTCCGCCCAGGGATGATGGCGCGTAAAAAAAAAATTTCAATTCGATGTATAATGTTTCGCGCGCCTCGGTAGTTCAATGGACAGAACAAGGCACTCCTAAGGCTTAGATGTGGGTTCGATTCCCGCCCGAGGCATACATGCAGGCAATTCAAATATGATTCTTACATATCTCTAAGCTTCCACCTCTTGTCAAGAGCATACCCCTATAGTATTATTCACATCGACGAACACTAGGGTGCCCCCCTCACCCTGGTGTTCGTCATTTAAATGCAGAAAAAAGACCAGTTGAGCAACTGGTCTTTTTATTTTGTGAACGATCAGCCTGACTAGACTACTTCGCTGCAATCTCCGTCAACGCATCCTTGAGCAGCGCGATTTCTTCCAGCGTGTTGTAGTGAACGGCGCCGACACGCACCATCCCGCCGCTGTCTTCGACGCCCAGCCTTTCCGTGGTATTCAGGGCATAGTAATTTCCGTCCCAGACGTAAATACCCTGCTGGGCCAGCTTTTCAGCAACGAGGCGTGGATGCAGATCCTTCAAGCGGAAGGAGAACGTCGCGACACGCTCCTCCAGACGCTGAACGTCGCTGAGACCGTAGAGGCGCAAGCCGGGGACAGATTCGAGCGCAGAAAGAAGCGCGCGCCCGAGTTCAAGCTCATAGGCATGAATGGCCGTCATGGCCTTCTTGAGCTCCAGGCGGCGGCCTTGATAGCCACCTTTGACCTTCTCATCCCCAAACTCCCTGCCGACCCATTGGAAGTATTCCACCGCTCCCAGGACGCCCGCAATGCCTTCGTGATTCTGGGTCCCGGTCTCGAACTTGCCCGGGAGACTGTTCGTGGCAGGCCGAACTTTATACGCAAACAGCTTCTCCAATAGTTCCTGCTTGCCAAACAGGATCCCCGCGTGCGGGCCGAAAAATTTGTATGAGGATGAAACAAGGAAGTCGCAATCCAGCTTTTGAACGTCGATGGGGCCATGCGGAGCATACTGCACGGCGTCCACGTACACCGTTGTGCCCGCTGCGTGCGCCATCTCGATGATCCTGGCAACCGGGTTGATGGTCCCCAGTCCGTTCGCAGCGTACCCTACAGCCAGCAGACGCGGCTTGCGTTCGAGAGCCTTTTGCATATCATCCATTCTGAGCGTGCCGTCCTCCACGTCAAAATCCACCCAGTTGACCTTCACGCCGCGATCCTGCGCCGCCAGCACCCAGGGAGTCACATTGGCATCGTGGTCGAGTCGCGTCACGACGATCTCGTCGCCTTCCTTCCATTCCCTTGAGATCGAACGGCTGATGTACAGGGTGAGAGTCGTCATGTTGTTGCCGAAGACAATTTCCTGCGGGGAAGCTGCATTGTAAAAGTCGGCCATGGCCTGATGGGCCTCCTCCAGGACTGCATCGGAGGCGACGCTGGTGGCAAACGCGCCGCCATGATTGGCATTGCATTCGATCAGGTATCGATTCATGCGGTCGAGAGATTGTTTTGCGATCTGCGTCCCACCGGGGTTATCGAGGAAGATGGCCGGACGATGGAGGGACGGGAACTGACTGCGGACGGCGGACAGGTCGAGGGTCATTGAAGGTCTCCTTGTTTGCCACACAGCTCACAGAGAGAAAACTCAAAAAGCTCTGTGAACTCTGTGGCTGATTTAATTGACTTTACGCGCGGTTTTGCGCGATCTTTTCAGCTTCCACAAACTCTTCGGGTGTATTCACATTCCAGAATGCCAGCCCGGAGGGATCGTAACGTTTGATCTCCTCAGACGTGAGAATACGTACTTTGACCTGCGGAAACCAGGCGATGACTTTCCACTGGTCCGCGTCGAGGGCGGCTTCGATGGCGGGCAGGCAGGTCGCGCGGCGGTAGACGGCGTGCAGCGGTTCGTACCCCTCTTCCGATCGCGCGATGACGACATCCGCTGCCTCCTCGACGAGCAGCCAGCGCGCGGCCTCGAGGAGCGGCGCGCTGGCGAAAGGCATGTCGCAGGCGGTCACCGCAACGACCGGCTGCGCGGCGGACGCGATCGCAGTGTAGAGCCCGCCCAGGGCGCCGCGCCCCGGCCGCAGGTCAGGGACGAGCCGCAGGCCGAGGAAGCGGTAATCGTCGGGAGTGTTGGTCGTCACGATGACCTCCTCCGCGATGGGCACGAGCCGCTCGACCACGCGTTGAATGAGGGGTCGTCCCAGAAAGGTCTTGAGGGCCTTGTCCTCGCCCATGCGGGAGGAGGCGCCGCCGGCCTGGATGCAAACTGTGAGCATTTGAGGTATTATAAAAGAGGACTGAACGGAAAGTAGAAGGTAAATATGGCGACGACTATCGGTGATTTACTGGATAAATTGACGGTCAGGGGGGAGTTATACAGGAAACTTTCGGACGACACAATCGAGTGCTACGCGTGCGGACACCGCTGCAAGATCCGGGAGGGTAAGCGCGGCATCTGCCAGGTGCGCTTCAACCAGGGCGGGGAACTCCGTGTGCCGTGGGGATATGTGGCGGCATTGCAAAGCGACCCCATCGAGAAGAAACCCTTCTTCCACGTGAACCCCGGCAGCAACGCCCTGACGTTCGGGATGCTTGGATGCGACTACCACTGTACCTATTGCCAGAACTGGTTGACCTCGCAGGCCATGCGCGACCCGGACTCGGATGTCTCTATCAACTACATTCGCAAGATCACCCCGCCGGAGATGGTCCAGCTCGCGCAGCGGACCCAGGCTTCGACGGTGGTCTCCTCCTACAATGAGCCGCTGATCACAAGTGAGTGGGCAGTGGAAATTTTCAAGGAAGCCAGGGCCGCGGGTTTGATGTGTGCCTATGTTTCGAACGGAAACAACACCCTGGAAGTGATGGAATACATCCGTCCGTATATTTCCGCCTACAAGGTCGACCTGAAGTGCATGCAGGATAAAAACTATCGTAAGCTGGGCGGCGTGCTGCAAAACACCCTGGATGGGATCAAGCGCGCCCACGAGATGGGGCTGTGGGTCGAGATCGTGACTCTTACCATCCCGGGCTTCAACGATTCGAGTGAGGAACTCTGGGATGCGGCCCGCTTCATCGCCGGTGTTTCGAAGGATATCCCCTGGCATGTCACGGCGTTCCATAAAGATTACAAGATGACCGACCACGATAACACCGATGCCCGGACGCTCTTGCGCGCCGCCGAGATCGGCCGTGAAGCCGGACTGCACTTCGTGTATGCAGGCAACCTGACGGGACGCGTGGAAGAATACGAGGATACTTTCTGCCCGCAGTGCAACCACCGCCTGATCCAAAGGACCGGGTATGTCCTGCATAAATACGACATTACCGGGGAAGGTACCTGCCCGAAGTGCAAGGCTAAAATCCCGGGTGTGTGGCCAAAAGACCCCTCCACGGTAGTGTTAAATGGACTGGGACTCCCCTTGCCCATTCGTTAAATTTCTTTTTGCTGTATAATCTGCTCACCAATTTCGGAAGGAGGTCCCGCCGCTAATTAATTTCCGATTCCCCATTGTCCGTAATTGAATCCAAACTAAATTTCTCTCAGGAGGAGAAAACGTGAAACGAAACCTATATATTTTGTTGTCGCTTCTGGTTCTTGCCAGCCTGGCTCTTGCATCCTGTGGCGGTGGGGCTCCCGCAACTGAAGGACCCGCGCCCACCGATGCGCCTGCTACTGAGCCGGCTGCTCCCACCGAAGCCCCAACCGAAGCGCCGACCGAAGCCCCTGCCGAACCGACGCCGGTCCCTGATGTCCCCATTGCAACATTTGATGGAACCACCCTTTCCGTCCCTGCGGAAGACTGCAATGGTGATTATGCCGGCCTCTTCCAATCTATTGAGGCGACAGACCAATACACAGTAACGTTCAATCTGTGCAGGCCCGATCCGGCGTTCCTCTCGAAGATCGCCTTTAGTCCATTTGCCATCTACTCGAAGGATTGGATTGAAGCGACAACCGGTGATACCTCCCGCACCAGTGAAGGGCTCGAGGCACCGGTTGGTACCGGCCCGTATATGGTCAGCGAATGGACTCGTGGTGAAAGCATCACTTTTACCGCCAACCCTGATTACTGGGGCGAGGCACCTAAGGCTGAGACTTTTGTTCTGCGCTGGTCCACTGAATCGGCAGCCCGCCTGACCGAATTACAGGCCGGCACGATCGACGGCTTCGATAACCCTGCCCCGGATGATTTCGCAACGATCGAAGGTGATCCAAACCTGCATTTGCAGATCCGCGAGGCGTTGAATACCTTCTACGTCGGTATGACCAATACCTTCGCGCCGTTCGACAACCAGCAGGTGCGCCAGGCAATTGCCATGGGCATCGACCGCCAGCGCATCGTGGATAACTTCTATCCCGCCGGTTCCGAGGTTGCCTCACACTTCACGCCCTGCGCGATCCCCAATGCCTGCGAAGGGCAGGAGTGGTATGAATTTGATGTCGAGGCCGCCAAAGCTCTGTTGACAGAAGCCGGCTTCCCGGATGGCTTCGAGACCAAGCTGTACTACCGCGATGTTGTACGCGGTTACCTGCCCCAGGTTTCGAACGTAGCCCAGGATATCCAGGCCCAGTTGCTGGAAAACCTGAACATTAACGCCGAGATCGTCGTGATGGAATCCGGCGCCTTTATTGAGGAATCCGCTGCTGGTCGTCTGGATGGTTTGTACCTGCTCGGCTGGGGTGCGGATTATCCTCATGTAACAAACTTCCTGGATTATCACTTTGGCGCAGCCCAGGCGCAATTTGGTAATCAATCACCAACTTATACCGACCTGATTGTTGAGGGCGGCCAGATTGCGGATCCCGCTGAAGCGGCGCCCATCTACGCCCAGATCAATGATGCCATCCGTGAATACGTTCCGATGGTGCCGATCGCGCATGGCGGTTCCGCGGCAGCCTACCTGGCGGATGTGAATCCTCCCCAAGCCAGCCCGCTGACCACCGAATTGTTTTATCTCAGCGATCCGGGTGGCCGCGACGTCTTCACCTTCATGGGTGGTGCCGAGCCGATCAGCCTGTTCTGCGCCGACGATACCGATGGCGAGACGCTGCGCGCTTGCGAACAGGTGACTGAAGCTTTGTATGGCTTTGCGCTCAATAGTGCAGAGCCCATACCTCACCTGGCAGAGTCCTGCGAACCCAACGAAGATCTGACAGTCTGGGTTTGTACCCTGCGTCAGGGTGTCAAATTCCACGATGGCAGTGATTTCGACTCCGCGGATGTTCTGGCCACCTTCGATATGGGTCTGAACATCGGCTCGCCTTTCCACAAGGGCAATACCAATGCGTGGGAATACTACGCCACACTCTGGGGCCTGATGAGCAAGCCTGGCCAGTAAATCTGGTTTTGCGTAAAATAAGATAAAATACGGTGGCGCCAAAAGCGCCACCGTATTTGTAGGAAGTGGATCCTTCATTATGCTTCAATATATCGTCCGCCGTCTCTTTTTATCCATACCTGTCTTACTGGGCATTCTGGTGGTGACATTCGCCATTGCGCGCTTGATCCCCGGCGATCCCTGCCGCGCCATCCTGGGGGAGAAGGCCACTCAGGCAGTCTGCGATCGTTTCATACGCGAGAAGGGCCTGGATAAGCCCATCCATATCCAATTTGGGATTTATGTGGGAGAAATAGTACGCGGCGATTTCGGCCAATCCGTCCGTTACGGCATGCCCGTGACCCGCATGCTGGCGGAACGACTGCCAATGACGGTCGAACTCAGCATTTCGGCTTTGATCATCAGCATGCTCGTAGGTGTTCCGCTCGGTATTATTTCGGCTGTCAAACACAATTCGTGGGTGGATGTGGTCACCATGGTGTGGGCGAACACCGGTGTATCCATGCCGGTCTTCTGGCTGGGCTTAATGCTGGCATTCGTCTTCTCCATACTCTTAAAGGATACACCTTTCTGGCTGCCGCCCTCCGGGCGGGTCAGTCCCGGTATTCCCAACGATCCGTTTTACGAGGTCTGGGGGATGACCCCTCCTGAAGAGGGCTTCGGGATGATTATGCACTTTCTTGGACGGCTGAATATCCTGAATTCGTTGTTGACTGCCAATTGGGAATTGCTCAAAGATTCAATTATCCATTTGATCCTGCCCTCGGTCGCCTTAAGTACCATTCCCATGGCGCTGATTGCGCGTATGTCCCGTTCCAGCATGCTGGAAGTGCTGGGGCAGGATTACATCCGCACGGCCCGCGCCAAGGGTTTGACGCAGCGAAAGGTCGTTCTCAAACATGCCTTCCGTAACTCCCTCCTGCCGATTGTCACCGTAATTGGACTTTCGCTGGGAGGGCTGCTGGGGGGAGCAGTCCTTACGGAAACCGTTTTTGGGTTGTCCGGAATCGGGCGGGCCCTCTTTGACGCCATTACGGCGCGTGACTACGGGATTGTACAGGCATTTACCGTGGTGATCGCCATCTTCTTCGTTATTCTGAACCTGCTGGTGGATATTTCATATGCCTATCTTGATCCTCGTATTCGGCTGGAGTAGCATTCCCGCATGACACAGACAGAAACCACCCTCCCCAAATTGGATAAAGAAGGCATCTCGCTCAGTTCGGTCAGTCTGTGGCAGATTACCTGGCGGCGGCTCTTCCGGCGCAAATCAGCCATTGTTGGGATGGTGATCCTCGGGCTTCTCATCTTTGTGGCGCTGACTGCCCAATGGATTGCGCCATATGACCCCATAAAATCCATGTTGGATGTGAAGGGTTACCCGGTCAAGCCTGTCAAGAGAGGCTCGCCCTGTATCCATCTTTTGGGATGTCCCCAGGATCAGCCGCAGCATATTATGGGATTGGACGGCAATAACCGTGATGAGTTCAGCCGCCTGCTTTACGGCGCGCGGGTGAGCCTGGTGATCGGCTTTAGCACCGTTACCTTCGCGATCATCATTGGAACGGTTCTGGGTGCCTTGGCCGGCTACTTCGGTGGCTGGATCGATAATCTCATCATGCGCACCATGGACGTCTTACTGGCTTTTCCCTCCCTTCTGTTAGCCATTGCCATCGTGACGGTTCTGGGGCCCGGACTTCAGAATGCCCTGCTGGCGATCGGCATTGTCTCCATCCCGGCCTACGCGCGCGTCGTGCGCGCCAGCGTCTTGTCTGTGCGTGAGATGGAATATGTTTCTGCAACCCGGGCCCTCGGCGGCGATATGATCCAGATCCTTTTCCGGCGCATCCTGCCGAATGCGCTGACCCCGCTGATCGTCCAGGGAACGCTTGGTATTGCGACTGCCATTCTGGATGCTGCCGCGCTTTCTTTCCTCGGGCTGGGTGCGCAGCCGCCGATGCCTGAATGGGGCTCCATGCTTAGCGCGGAACGTGCCCAGGTCTTCACCGCGCCGCATCTCGTATTCTTCCCGGGCATTGCCATTGCGCTGACCGTGCTCTCGTTCAACCTGTTGGGCGACGGGCTGCGCGATGCACTCGACCCGCGGCTGGCACATGTAAGTTAGGAGCACGAAAAAAGAGGTACGCAGCGGAACCGGTTCTATGAACCATACCACTCCAGAGGGGTTTGACAAAGCAGACCGATATGAGATAATGATTTGTAGGAGATGTGAGAGTCAGGACAATCTTCCAATCCATTCGAAAGGAGGTTGCGTGACAAATAATATTCCTTGCTGATCTTCCTATCCTTGATATTGCCCCCAATTCTCTCAGGAGGAGAACCGTGAAACGTAACCTGTACTTTCTGTTGTCACTGGTTGTGCTCTCCAGTATGATTTTGGCAGCCTGCGGGGGGACCGTCCCTGCCACGGAGGCGCCACCCGATATCGAAGCTCCTGCCACGGACCAACCGGCCCCCACCGAGGCGGGACCGGCGGCTCCCGAGTTCAGCGGCACCGCCACCATCACATTTACCCAGGAACCCGATAACTTCAACTATCTTTACACCGAGATGTGGTTCTCGGCCATTACGCGCGACTTCTGGAACAAGGGCCTGTGGTCCTATGACGAGAATAACCAGCCCGTGCCTGAACTTGCCGCGGAAATCACGTCGGCCGAAAATGGCGGCTTGAGCGAAGATGGCAAAACCATCACGATCAAGCTGCGCGACGATGTGACCTGGAGCGATGGCGAACCCGTCACGGCCGATGACTTCGTTTTCAGCTTCGAGATGGTCATGTCGGATGCGAACGTCGTGCTGAGCCGCTATCCGTTCGAAGACTATGTCGAAAGTGTGACGGCTCAGGACCCGCAGACCCTGGTCGTCCAGCTCAAGGAGCCCTTTGCGCCCTGGCTGACCACCATCTTCGATGACTGGGTCTTGCCGAAACATGTCCTTCAGCCGGTGTTCGAAGCCGATGGCACGATCGACAACGCCGAGTGGAACAAGTTCCCGACCGTCGGGACGGGCCCCTTCGTCTTCAGCGAGTGGGAGTCCGGCAGTCATATCATCTTCAAAGCCAATCCCAACTGGATTCGCCCGCCCAAGCTGGAGCAGGTCTTCATTCGGATCGTACCGGATGACGCGGCCCAGGAAGCAGCGATCATTGCGGGAGATACCGACATCGGCGTCTTCCTTTCGTCGGATCAAATCGAGAAGCTCGAAGCGGGCGGCGAGATCGATGTCGTCGCAGTCGCTTCCGGGTACGACGAAGGCTGGTTCCCGAATGTTGACCCCGCGACGGCCCATCCGGCCATGCTGGACGTCAACGTGCGCAGGGCGATCGCACTTGCCACGGATCGCTTCAGCATTGTCAGGGATCTGCTGGTTGAAGAGGTGAATCCCGTCAACGCCACGTTCTGGGACGCCACCGAGCCCTACAACAACCCGGATCTCGAGCCCTATCCCTACGACCCCGAGGAAGCCAAGCGCCTCCTGGATGAAGCCGGCTGGGTGGACAGCAATGGGGATGGCACCCGCGACAAGGACGGCCGCGAGCTTGTCCTGAAATACATCACCAATGACCGCGAGCTGCGCAAGAACGTGCAGGCCGTGGTGCAACAGCAGTGGTCCCTGGTGGGGATCGGCGCTGAGCTGCAGAACCATTCCAGTGACATCTACTGGAATGGTTACAACGATGGCGGCCCCCAGGCCCAGGGACTGTATGACATCGCCCAGTACTCCAGCGTGGGATTCTTCCCCGATCCGGAGATTTCCTACAACTGGCTCTGCGATGAGAGATCCAACGCGGACAACCCGGATGGCGGTAACTGGCAGGGTGTCTGTATGGAAGAGTTGGATGCCTTGCTGAAGGAGCAGGCTGTGACGCTGGATCTCGACAAGCGCATCGATCTCTACCATCAGATCGCGCAAATCCTGCATGATGAGGTTTTCTACATCGGGCTCTGGAAAGACCCCGATCTATGGTCGATCAATAACCATTTGCAGAATGTAGTACTCTCGGGCGCGGCGCCTTTCTGGAACGCGCACGAGTGGGAAACGGCGGAGTAAGTTACACGATAATGAGGGCTCGCCAGGCGTGAACCTGGCGAGCCCAATGATTTCCATCATGACCACCTATATCCTGCGCCGGCTTGGACAAGCCATTCCACAGCTTTTCATTATCAGCATTATCCTGTTTATGTTAATGCAGGCATTTGGCGACCCGGTCGCGACCCTGGGGGGGCGCACCCCGCCCAAACCCGAGGATAAGGAGCGGCTGCGCCGCATGCTGGGACTGGACCAGCCTGTCTATGTCCAGTACCTTACCTGGCTGGTGGGCAATGACTGGCAGAAGATCGACATGGACGGGGACGGTGTTCCGGAAACCTACGGCAAGCGCAGAGGAGTTTTGCGCGGCGACTGGGGCAACTCACTGGTCACGCGCCGTCCGGTCCTGGAGATGATCGGTGACCGGCTGCCAAACACGCTCATCCTGATGGTGGCAGCTGAAATAGTAATCATCCTGTTATCCCTGGCGATTGGTCTGTATTCCGCATTACGGCCTTATTCGTTATTCGATAACCTGGTAACCGGACTTTCATTTGTCGGCTTTTCCATGCCGGTCTTCTGGCTGGCGCTGATGCTGATGTATATCTTCGCGGTCAACTTCCGCGAATGGGGCTTGCCTTACCTGCCCACCGTAGGCATGTTCGATCCGGAAGTGGGCAAAACGCCTGGAGAAGTGCTCAAACATATGATCCTGCCGGTGGTGACGCTGGCGACCATCAGCGTCGCGGGCTACAGCCGCTTCGTGAGATCGAGCGTCCTGGAGGTCCTGAGTCAGGATTATGTGCGGACGGCCCGTGCCAAAGGCGTCCGGACCGTCTATGTGGTCCTGCGCCATGCCCTGCCGAATGCGGCCCTGCCTTTCATTACCCTGATCGGCCTCGACATTCCCTTCCTGATGGCTGGCGCGGTGGTGACGGAACGCATCTTTGCCTGGCCCGGCATGGGACGCCTGTTCATCGACCACACAGAACGGGCGGATTTCCCCGTGTTGATGGGCATCCTGATGCTGATCTCGATCGCAGTCGTGGTTTTCCAAATCCTTACTGACATTGTGTATTCCTTCGTCGACCCGCGCATCCGGCTGGATTAGGGACCATGACAGATACTCTTTCCCCGAACTTCTCTGAAGATGCAGCTGTGAAGCAGACCTCCTCGGCGCCTCTTTCGCCGCTGCGCCTGGGCGTGCGCCGATTCCGTAAGCATCGCATGGCAATGTTCGGACTTTGGCTCCTTGTCCTGCTGGTGCTTTATATTGGCCTGGGTGGTTTTCTGTCGCGCGGCTATTGCAGCCCGCTCAACAGGGATGTCAGTGGTGAGGCCTGGGCCAACTGCAATGACACCAGTCTCAAACTCAATGCTCCGTCGGGGGATCATATCTTTGGCACGGATATCATCGGACGCGACATCTTTGCCCGTACCATTTACGGTGGACAGATTTCCCTGCTCATCGGGGTGTCTGCCGCGCTCATGGAGGTGATCCTCGGCGCGCTGGTTGGTTCGATCGCGGCCTATTACGGGGGCTGGGTGGACAACCTGCTGATGCGGTTTACCGAAGCCATGCTGAATATTCCCAGCCTGTTCCTCCTGATCATCGGAGCGCATTTCTTCGGCAACCGGCTGCCTTCCTTCAATCTCCTGGGAAGAGAGCTGACCGGAGGGGTGGTCATCATGATCCTGATCATCGGCGCCACCTCCTGGATGTATCTTGCGCGCATTGTGCGCGCCAACGTGCTTTCCCTGCGCGAGCGCGACTATGTATCTGCCTCACGCGCCCTGGGTGCTTCGGATGCTCGCATTATCTTCCTGCACCTTTTACCCAACACCATCGCGCCGCTGGTCGTGAGCGCCACGCTGGGTGTGGCGAATGCCATTCTATTGGAGGCCTACGCCAGTTTTCTCGGTCTGGGTGTGCAGGGAGCCACAGCCACCTGGGGGAACATGCTGGATGGTGCGAATCGATATCTCGAAACAGCCCCCTGGCTCTGGTTCTTCCCCGGCACGCTGATCCTGCTGACCGTCCTGGGTATCAACTTCGTCGGCGATGGTCTGCGCGACGCCCTCGACCCCTACAGCACCAAGCATCTATAAAATTCACCAGCTGAATTCGTCGAAAACGATCCGGTCACGATGGTTCTGGATCGCCCGCTTGACATAGGGGATAATGTTGGCCGGCAGTTCATCGACCTTTACCCAGCGCAGCTCGTCACATTTGTCGGGCTCGGTGTTGGCCGGTTCCCCCTGCCACTGGCGGACGTGTACGAAGAAATCGACGCGCTCCTCATCCTCGATGCGGTGCAGGACGGAGGAAAAGGACATATCCTGCTGAGCGATGCGGAGTCCGGTCTCCTCCTCGGCTTCGCGGGCCGCGGCCTCGAGGACGGTTTCGCCGCCGTCGAGGTGACCGGCCGGGACGCTGTACTGCCCGTCGGCGTAGCCTGTGTTGAATCGCCGCAGCAGCAGGATCTGGTCCTCACGAAAGAACAATAGATGAACGGTGACGGCAAATTTTGTGCGCATCATTGGAAATATTTCTCCCAGATCCTTTTCTTTTTTTGCTCGGGAATGAATGAAGCTTCACAGGCATAGCGATTGCAGACCGCGATGTCGTCCATGCTCATGCCCAGGATCTCGTGGGCGATGCGGTACTCATTGTTGACGTTCGTCTCGAGCACTTCGGGGTCATCCGAGTTGATCGTCACCTGCACGCCCAGGTCGAACAGCTTTTTGAGCGGATGCGCCTCGATCGTCGGTACGGAGTTCGTCAGATAGTTGCTCCACGGATTCACTTCGAGCGTGATGCCGCGCTGCCTGATCAGCTCCACCACGTGCATATCGTCGATGGCATGGATCCCGTGGCCGATGCGGTCAGGGCCGGCAAGCTCGATGGTTTCCCGGATAAAGGAGGCAGGCGTATCTTCGCCGGTGTGGATCGTTACCTTCAGCCCCGCCTCCTGGGCCTTCCTGACCGGCGGGACGAAGTCGCGCAGCGGAAAATCCCTCTCGCTGTCGGCCAGGTCGATGCCGAGGATGTGCTCGCGGTGGCGGATGGCCCAGTCCACCGTGCGGGCGCAGGAGTCGGGGCCGAGGCTGCGCGAGGTGATGGCGAGCAGGCCGATGACCATGTCGAAGTCGCGTTCGGCGCGCTCTTTGGCGCGCAGAATCCCCTCGAGGGCCGCGTCCCAGTCCAGGTTGTGACCGCGGAAGGCCCAGTCGGGGGAGAAGCGCACTTCGAAGAGCCGGATGTTCTGGATGGCCGAATCCTCGAACAGTTCCCAGGCGATCCGCTCGACGACCTTCGGCGAAGTGATGCTGTTCTGGAAGATGGCAAAGGCTGCCAGCACAGCGTGCAGATCGTGCATCTGTTCCAGCACTTTGACATGCCTGTCCAGCTCGTCAGGTTCATATGCAGGCAGCCGGAGATCGTATTCCCTGGCAATGTCAATGATCGTCTGGGTGCGGATGGCTCCTTCCAGATGACAATGAATTTCCGTCTTGGGTAGGTCGTTGTAATGTGGGTCGAAGTTTTTCATGGAAACCCTCAGGCAATGAACGGCTATTTTTCGAAAAGAAACGAGACCAGCCGCGGCGGCTTGCCCCGGTCGGTTTCATGCCACCATTCATCGAGTTTCACCAGCCGCAAACCCTGCCCGGAGGCCGCACTGGTAAAGTCTGAGATGTGATGGACGAAGGCCGGGATTTCCGTCACCTCTGCGCCCCGGTTGAAACGGGCTTTCTTGCCCTCATACTGCCGGAAGGGATGCAGCTCATGGATCAGAATGGCTCCCTGCTCCTTCAGGGTTCGCGCGGCTTCCGAGAAGATAAAGGAAAGGTCCCGGACATGTTCCAGGAGCAGGCAGCAGACGATCAGATCCAGGGTGCGGTCCCTGCCGGACCACCTTTGCGTGATGTCGGCCTGCGCGAAACTGACGTTCTCGGCCCGGACTTTTTGGCGGGCCTTCTCGATCATGCCCGGCGAAAAATCCACGGCCTGGACACTTTTGCCGATTTCCGCCAGAAACGAGGTGTTCTTGCCTGTCCCGCAGCCGATCTCAAGGATCGAATCGAAACGCAGGTTTGCCAGCGCCTGTCTCAGCACTTCCCGATCGAGATCGCGCGTCCGGTTCTCATCGGTATCATACGTCCCGGACCACTCATCGTAGGCTTTTTGAATGCTCATCGTGACCTTTCCAACGCTGTGGCTTCGAGTGATGGGTTGATAGTAGACCTCTTGCAAAAGTCCAAAACCTCACCACTGAGACACTGAGTCACGGAGTTTTTCCCTGTTTTTTCTCGGAGTCTCCGCGTCTTAGTGGTTCAAAAGGTTTGCCTCATGGTTGCCCTGCCGCTTGTGCAAGAAGTCTATTATATCCATATTGCTGTCCTGTTCAGTTGCTGCAAAGGCAAAGAATATGCTATGATTGACAGGTCTCTTATTTTGACAATCGAAGTCCAAATATTATTTGACGCGACCGCCTGATTCTTAACGTTTTTGTTATGCGTCAACAAAGTATTTCCATCATATACTTATAATCAGTTACGGAACCACTATTGCGGCAGACGATTGGGTCAACATCATGAACAAACAAAGTTTCCTGGGAAATAAGCGTTGGGTGCTCGCTGCCGGTCTCATGCTGGCATTTGTCGTGGCTGTCCTTTTGAGCAGGATCCTGCTGGCAGATCAGCCGGAAACAAACACCATCATCAACGACGTGATGTCGGTTCTCTGCGCGCTGACGACAACCCTGCTTTTCCTCGCCGTATGGCTCACCACAAGCGACAAGGATGCCTCCAAGAAGATCTGGAGCTGGATGGTCATTGGGCTGCTCGCATGGACAGCGGCCGAAACGATTTGGGCATTTTATGAGGTGGTTTTGGGACAGGAGGTGCCCTATCCTTCGATCGCAGACCTGTTCTGGCTGTCTGGATATGCCATGATTTGCGTGGCATTGCTCACTCAATATCGCCTGTTTCAAGTGGCACCTTCACAGCAGCAAAAGCGGATGATCGCTGTCCTGGTGGTTGTGTTTTTCCTGATTGGCGGTTTGGTGATCCTGGGACCGATTATCCAGGGTTTCGATCCTGAGGAGATCCTGGCCAGCCTGCTCAATATTGCCTACCCTCTGTTTGATCTGCTCCTGCTGGTACTTGTCCTTGCAGTGATCTTTTCGCTGGAACAAGGCCGGTTTGTTTTGAGCTGGCATATCCTGGGACTCGGTCTCGTGTTTATGGCTGCCGCCGATCTCATGTTTTCCTACGCGGATTGGAATGAAATCTATTTTCCCGATAGCACCCTGAATGGCATTACGCTTCTGATCGATACGCTTTATTACGTGGCATACTTAACCCTCGGTCTCGCGGCCTATACCTACAGGCAGATTTCCAATTCACTGCAATCGGTGACGATGGATATTGTTTTGCGCTCATTGACCCGCAGCAATATACTGGTGTTTGTCGCTCCGGATGGCACAGTCATTTCGCTTAGCGACAATTTTTCGAACCTGATCCACTCACCAAGCCAAAATCAATATGTCAAAAAGCCGTTGTCTGAGGCCCTCAAAATAGATCGATCCGTCATGGCGGATTTGATCGCGAAGACCATCGAACACGAGGCTCTGAGCACGCAGCCTGTGATGATCAGGGACGTGCAGGGGCAGCCGCGCGACGTCTGGCTGACCTCCCTGGCCGTTTATAACGATCAGAAAGCCCTGGTCTGCATTGCGCTGGTCTTCCGTACAAATCTCACTCCGCAGGATGGCGAGGAACGACCCCTGAGTGAGGAACAAAAGATGCTGGTCAATTATTACCTCACCCAGGCCGGTACCTATCGCAGCGAGGAAAACCAGGTGATCAAAACCTATTTCCTTGAACAGATCAGCCTGCTGTACTCATTGATCCAGCAATTCAGCGGCACGCCGGTGGCAGATAAACTGCTGGTCTATCTAAACCAGGTGGCCAGCCGGAATGAGTGGCAGTTTACGTTTACCGGCCAGGTGATCGGCATTCCCAACGAGTACGAAGGGCAGACGCTGGCCGAGCGCGTGTCCGTACTGCTGCAGGAAGCCAAAACCTTCGCCGCGGATATGATCAACCTGCGGGTCGTTGCACAGGAAATGAAGCTTTTGGATAACGGCCTCAGCGCCGACAATCTTCGTTACATCGATAAATATAATCTGCGAAGCACGGCCCATCCCGTTCCCTGAAGCTGTTCATACCCCGGTAGAGAATATCTTTCGAATATCCATGATCACACGGTCATGGATATTTGTTTACCGGGCAGGTTTTTGCCTGCTTATCTGGTATAGTATCGGCGGACAAGGGTGTTAAATCCCCGGGATTGGAGGTTGTCATGTTCCTGTTTATGGGCCTGGGTTTCGGTATCGCGGCGTTAGGATTGCTTGGGGGTGCGATCTGGGTTTATTTCAAACAGCAGCGTCAAATGGACAGCCGGGTGACCGCCAACGGCACGGTGGTGGAATTGACGGACCGCCTCACGACCGGCGGGCGCGGCGGCAGCATCTGTCCGGTGGTTGAATTCAGTGTTCCGTCCGGCGAAAGAATCCGCTTCACGTCTGATTTTGGGTCGCGCCCGGCCAGCCATAAGGTCGGGCAGAGTGTGACCGTCCGCTATGATCCTGTCGATCCGCAGAAAGCCGAGGTCGAGTCGGCCATGAACACCTGGCTTACCCCGCTGATCCTGGTGTTCATGGGCGCGATTGCCTGCTGCCTGACGATCGCTTTCCTGGGGGTGTATCTCCTCAGCCTTCCGTCCATCTCCCCGTGAAGTTCACTTTTTCTGCATGGCTCGCCCTTTTGCTTTGATGACCTTCTTCATCGGCTGGGAGGGCAATCCCTCTGCCTCGAAGCTGTGAATGGAGCGGACCCCCGTCGATTTGCGGTAGCCCATGGCCAGATAGAAGGGGACGGCATACAGGGTAGCCAGCAATTTAAACACGCGGACACCGCGTGCCACATATTCCTTCTCGAAGCGTTCGACCAGCTTGCGGCCGATCCCATGGCGGTGATGATGCCCGCTCACGAAGAGACTCTGCAGGACGGTGCGGCCCCTTTTGTCCACGCGCCCGCCTCGCAGCACGCCGACGATCTGCCCCTCCAGCTCCGCGACCAGGACGGTCGGCGCGCGGAGCGCGTCGGCGATGGCCTTCCGGTGGGACGGTTCCGACGAACGGGCATGGAAGAACGGACCGAGCATTGCCTCCTGCTGTTCGACCGTCAATTCAGACAGATTGAATTCGTTGTAGGTGTCAGCGATCAGCACGCCGGCCTGTCTTGAGTCACTTTCCCTGTATCGTCGAATGGTGAGCATGTTTTCCTCCGCGATGATTTTCGCACGATTTCCGATCGACTCTCCTGCATGGACGTGAGTGTATCTGCTTACCTGGGATCGAAATAGTCAGATGTCTGGAAGGTTTGTATGTTTGCATAGTCCCTGCCCATGACGACGCTTACTTCGCCGCGCCCCATCTGGTACACCACCGACCACTGGGTATTGTTCTGGGCCACCTCGGCCAGCAGTTCCATGGCGGAAGCCGCATCGAGCAATCCCTGTTCCTCGTCCATGCGGGACTTGATCCTGTCGTAGCGCCGGCAATAACCCTGCTGCGGGTCCGGGACGGCGGAGCGCAGGAAGTTCGTGGCGAAATGCCAGGGCTGGTCATTGTCCATCACGATCATTTCGCCGCGGAAAAACTCCACCAGGACGGCCTTCCCTTTTGCATCCGCGATCAGATAGTGGAGCGGCGGGCCGCCCCTGAAATCGATGTTGTACTTTTTCATGATTCCCACCGCCTCGTCCACGTCGCGGGCATGATCCAGTATTTCACGGATGATGCCGAGCGAGCCGATCGTCTCCTTCGACGGGTCGGCCTGCATACCTCCCGGGTCGACGGCCGCCATGCCGATGGCCAGGCCGTGCTCGTTCATCCCGTCGAAGGGGAGCAGTGGCGCGCCGAGCAGGCCCTCACGCTCCTCGAGCGGAAGGTCCGTCAGACTGGAGACTGTTTCTGCGCTGAAGCCCAGATAGGCGATGTCCACCATCGACACGGAGGCATATCCATCCGGCGGATTGGTGAACAGCAGCAGCGCCGGGCTGAACTCCCAGTCGAAGTTGCGGCCGTAGAGGAGATGTTCGTCGTCGAGCAGGACGGTGAAGAGTGAGCAGGCCCAGGCTGGGTCTTTTGCTTCGGCTTCCTCCCTGGCGGGCAGGCTGGATGTCGTGCGTGAAGCATATTCCCCGTAGTATGTCATCGTGTACAGTGGATAATCATCCACCTGCTCGAGCGAAGCCAGCGTCTTTGCCTCGTCTCCCGAGGACGGCGTCGGCGTCACCGGGACAGGAGCCGCCTGCGAGGAGCTGCACGCGCCCAGCAGCGTGATCAGCAGCAGCTGGATTGTCTTTCCCAAAAGTTTCTGCATGGGGAACCCTGCCTTTCTTCGAATGGAACCTCTCCCCATGGTATCAGAAATGTCCCTGCCCGGCACGCCGCTCAAGGATGGTTTTTTTCGCGCAACGACAAGCCGCCTTCCCAACAAGTCTTTCTGCGCTTTAATTCTTCCGCGCAATAACCGTGAATACATGCCAGTGTTTGGGACCGCTGACGGCAGGGCCGTCCTTATCCATCTCATCAAAATGCTCGATCTCAAAATCCCCAAGCAGCCTGCGGACCTGCTCTTCGGTATGAAAGGTCATATCGGGCTCATTGACCCATGAATCCCGCACGCCGAAGAACTGACCCGCGAACCGCCCGCCCGGCTTGACCGCAGCCGCAATCTTTGCCCACAACGCGTCGAAGTGCTCCGGCGGACAGAACGGCAGGCTGAGACTGGCATGGATCAGGTCGGCGGGCGGCAGGCTTACCTGCTCGAACTTTGTGACCTGAGTCTGTAAACGCTCTGCCGGGACCTTTGCCAGGAGGTGCTGGATGGAGGCAGGCTCGCCGTCTATGGCGAGGACATTCCAGCCGCGCTCGAGCAAAATGGCGGATTCGGTTCCGTCACCGCAGCCCAGGTCGATCACCAGGCGCTGGACATTGCCAGAACCGTCCGCAAAGTATGTAAGAGCATCGAGCAATAACTGACGCGGAGCGCGTCCTTTGATCTTTTGATAATAATCTTCCCAGCCTTGAACCTCGGTCATGGAACACCTCTAAAAGGATATGTCGGAACCGATGTGGAATTTTACTATAAAGGCAGGGCGTCCTCCGGGCTGGCGTGCGGGACGCCGTCAGGCGCAGTTCATATCTTCCTTTCGCCCTTTTTGCCGCGAATCTCGCGAATTCGCGTAATTCGCGGCAGGGATCGGGTTTTCCCCTCGCTCCGTAGTTTAGTTCCCCCGCTCCGTAGTTTGATCCCCCCGCTCCGTAGTTTCGTTCCCCCGTTCCGTAGTTTGAATCCCCCGCCCCGTAATTTAGTTCCTCCCGCTCCGTAGTTTGAATCCCCTGCTCCGTAGTTTAGTTCCCCGGCTCCGTAGTTTGAATCCTCCGC
>JBAVVF010000809.1:0-1905 GCA_049697155.1 Anaerolineales bacterium | reverse complement strand
ACCAGTCCCTCCTTCTGCAAACCTTCGGCTGTGATGTGAATCAGCCCGCTAAATGCGGGCTGACTGTTACTCTTCCGTCCTGAAAGCAGTCCAAGGATTTCTTCGCGCTGGCTCATGGTTGGGATTGCATTCAACTTACCTTTTGCTGTTTCACTGCCTTGGCGATCGCGGCGACGTGCCCGGGCGTGCTTCCGCAGCATCCGCCGACCACTCTTGCGCCCAACTCAACATACTTCCTGGCGTGCGTCCCCATATCCTCGGGGGTCATATCGTACACGCCCTGCTCGGTCTGGATGTCCATGTGCGGGACACCTGCGTTCGGCTTGACCCACAGCGGGAAGTTTGGAACTGTCGCCACGTATTCCCTGACGATGGTTTCCATGTTCTCAAGCGTCGTTCCGCAGTTGGCTCCAATCATGACCGCGCCCATCTCACTATACTTCTTAATGACATCCTTCGGCTTGACGCCCATCATCGTGCGCGTGCCGCGGTCATAGCTGAAGGAAACGACGATCGGCAGGTCGCTCACCGAGCGCGCACCCTCGAAGGCCGCGGTCGTCTCTTCGAAAGAGAACATTGTTTCAATTAACAGGAAGTCCACGCCGCCTTCCGCCAGAGCTTTGGCTTCCTCGGCAAAGGTGGCTTTGACTGCTTCCGCCTCGAGCGGGCCGTAGGGCTTGATCAGGGCGCCGACGGGGCCCATCGAACCGGCCACCAGCACTCCGGGGCGCGCCGAGGCGGCCTTGCGGGCGATCTCTGCGGCCCGCATATTAACCTCCGGGGCGCGGTCCTGGTATTTGGAATCCTTCATCCGGATGCGCGACCCGCCGAAGGTGCAGGTCAGGATAATGTCCGAGCCGGCCTCGACGAACATGCCCGCGAGCTTCTGGACCGTCTCGGGGCTGTCGATCACAAGGTCCTCGGGCGGCTGACCCGGTTTGAGCCCCATCTTCTGGAGGTTTGCGCCCGTCGATCCATCTGCAACAAGGACCTCCCCCGCGTTGAGTCTTTCGAGAAATTTGTTCATTGCTTCTCCAGTCTCACCACAAAGAGCACCAAGGAACACGAAGGTTTTCTTTTCCCTTTGTGAAACTTCGTGTCCTTCGTGGTGAATAGATTATTTCATAAATTTCTTCGCCATCGGATCCGTCTGACGGTTCGGGATCAGATGGGCGATGTGCTCGAACGGCTCGCTCATGTGCGGGAAGCTCGTCGCCAGCATGAACTGGTTCTGGAATTCCGGGTCAGCCGGCAGCTCGAACCGTTCCACGCGGCGCGTGACCGCATCGATCTCATCCCGTTTCTCGACGTTCAGCAGCGCGATGCGTGCCCCGTCGCCGGCCGCGTTCCCAACGGCATAGACATTTTGCAGATCGCAGTCGGGGATCAGCCCAATCAGCATGGCCTTCTCTTTGTCGATGTAACTGCCAAAGCCGCCGGCCAGGATAATTTTATCAGGCGATTGCAGTCCGGTGCGCTTCAACAGGGTGCGGGCCGCAGTAAACAGCGCGGCCTTGGCCAGCTGGATCTGTCTCACATCCTGCTGGGTGATGGGGATGTCTCTTCCGATCGACGTTTCCTCAGCCTGGGCGATGACGTACTCCCAGCCGTTCGTCCCCTCCCGGACACGCTCGGACTCCAGTCGGCTGTTGAACCTGCCCCGCGAATCGACGATTCCCGCCCGGAACAGTTCTGCCACCGCGTCGATGATGGCCGAGCCGCAGATGCCCTTGGCTTTGCCCGCGTTCCATTCCTCTTCACCGACAATTTTGTACCTCGGCTCGAGGGTTTTCTCATCGATCTGCACGCGCTCGATCGCGCCGGGCGCAGCCCGCATCCCATATTCCACGTGCGCGCCCTCGAGGGCGGGACCGGTCGGGGTGGAGGTGCAGACCAGGCGCTTGC